>NZ_JBAKFR010000011.1:0-126555 GCF_053484295.1 Martelella sp. AMO21009 | reverse complement strand
GCTCGTCAGGCTCATAACCTGAAGGCCGCAGGTTCAAATCCTGCCCCCGCAACCACTGATACCAACACTCCCGAGGAAGTCCCTCCGGGAGTGTTCGTTTTTGAAGCCTTTCCAAGGGCTTGCCGCTCCGTCCACGCCAGGATCTGTCCAAGTTCGCCGTAAAGCGTGGCATCGATCTCGCCGCGTTTCTGGCCTGGCGTGAGGACGATCTTCTCGATCAGCATCCGCAGGGCCTCGGCCGCTTCCTGGCGCACTGCGGGGCGATTCAGGGCCTGTGTGAGCTTTGCGACCTTCTTCGCGTAGATTGTTGAGGCGGTCGGTAACAGGTCTGGCTTGTTCTCCGGTGCGTCGGCGAGCAGGGCGGCCAGCTCGGCCTTGCGGGCTTCCAGCTTTGTCATCTTCTCTTTCATCGACGGATGGTACATGCCGTCGGCAATGGCCTCGACGATCTGGGCGATCTGCTTCTCGATCTTAGCCAGTTCCACCTGCCAGGCGTCGCCGTTCGAGCGACGCTCGCGGTTCAGCCGATTCGTCTCTTCGGCATAGGCGCGCATCGCTTCCGCTGCGACTTCGGGCGCCATCATGCGGTCCTTGAGCCCGGAGAGCACGCGTTCTTCCAGTTCTTCCTGTCGGATGGTGCGGCTGTTGGAGCAGGTGCCTTTGCTGATGTGGTTGGAGCAGGCGAACCGACCCGCGCCGCGCAGCGAATAGGGACCGCCACAGGAGCCGCAGTAGACCAGGCCGGACAGAAGAGACTGAGGCCGACGCTTGCCATTGAGCTGGTTTTTCTTGTGATGCTGGCGAACAGCTTCGGTGACGTTCGCGTATTTGTCGGCGATCACCGCCTGCCGATCGCGCACCGCTTGCCAAAGGGCATCATCGACAATCCGCAGCTCGGGCACCTCGCGGATCAACCATTCGCTCTCCGGGTTGAGGCGCGAGACGCGCCTGCCGGTCGACGGGTCCTTGATGTAGCGCAGCCGGTTCCAGATCAGGCGGCCGATATAGAGCTCGTTATTTATGAGACCCGTTCCGCGTTTCACATGGCCACGGATCGTGGTGTCTCCCCACGGCTTGCCGTTAGGTCCCGGAATACCCTCTTCGTTCAGTCTGCGTGCGATCGTTCGCGGACCGATTCCTGATGCGAATTCGCGGAAGACGCGACGGATGATATTCGCCTCAGCCTCGTCGATCTCCCGGCCGCCTCGGATCGGCTCTCCTCGGGCATCGAGTTGCTTGACGACCTTGTAGCCATAGCAGAGCCCGCCACCGGACTTGCCTTCCTCCACGCGACCACGAAGGCCTCGATGTGTCTTGGCGGCGAGATCCTTGAGGAACAACGCATTCATCGTTCCCTTCAGGCCGACATGCAACTCGCTGATCTCGGCTTCAGCCAGCGTTACGATCGGTACGCCGGCGAACTTCAGATGCTTGAAGAAAGTTGCGACATCGGCCTGGTCGCGGGAGATGCGATCCAGAGCTTCGGCCAGCACCATGTCGAACTGCCCGGCCTGGGCGTCCTGCAGCAGTGACTGGATGCCGGGACGCAAGATCATGCTCGCACCGGAGATGCCGGCATCCTTGTAGGTGCCGACGATCTTCCATTTCTCGCGCTTCGCCTGCTCGCGGCAGATACGGAACTGGTCCTCGATTGAGGCCTCCCGCTGATTGTCTGAAGAGTAGCGGGCGTAGAGCGCGACACGCATCATGCAGAACCTCCCGTTACGCAACCTTGTCGAAGCGGCTCGGCTGGATCAGCACCTCGGCGGAAATCCCGAGTTGTTCATGCAAATGCCGGATCATGTCGATCGACAAGCCACGCTTGCGATTGAGAACGTCGGCGACCCGGTTGCGGGGACCGATCATCGGTTCGAGGTCCTTGCGGGTGAGCCCCTGCTGCTCCATCCGAAACCGGATCGCCTCGATTGGATCGGGCGGATCCATCGGATAGTGCTTCGCTTCATAGACCTCGATCAGAGTTGTGAGCACGTCAAGGCGGTCCCCTTCCGGTGTACCGCTCTTGGCACCCCAAAGGCGTTCCACCTCTTCGAGTGCTGCATCGTAGTCCGCTTCGGAGCGGATAGGTCTTAGCTCAGTCGCCATGTCTCACCTCAGCTACGTCTATCCTGTCATATGCCTTGTGGGTGCCGATCCACTTGATCCAGACGATGCCCTTCTCGAAGTCGACGGCCACCACCAAGCGGTAGTCGTTGCCCTTGATGTTGAAGACAATCCGCTCGGCGTTGACGATGCTGGCCGTGGCGTAGTGTCTCTTAACATCGGCGGAACTCGCCCACTCTGCCTTGCTGACTTCATCGAACCACGCATCGAGCGCGGCCTTCACGGCCGGCTGATTCTTTTGCCCCGCGAGGCTTTCGACAAACTCCCGTAAGGTGCGGCGGGCAATGATCCTCATTTGAGTCTCTATGTAGCACGGGACCATTATGGTCTCAAGGTCAAATATCGAAGCCCCGGCGGCGATCCTGCCACCGGGGCAACATGCCTGTATGTGATGCAGCCTACGTAGGTTTGCTGCTCTTTCGCCGAATGAGCTTTCGTTCCCGAGAATCTTGCCGCTCGAATTGCTCGCGCGCAATCTGGCGACCGATCAGGCGCGCCAGACGAAGCACAGGTTCGTCCGAACCAAGGTGCGCGTCGACAGACCCCACTTTACCTGTAGAGTTGAGGCCTTTCTGAACCTTCCTTTCTCGATAGGCTGCCATCTCTCTCAGAATCCCGCCGACAATCGACGGGTTGATGAGAGAGCTTTCAATCAGCGATGAAAAGTCTCACTGGAACGAGGCGAAACAACCGGCGACTGTAGCGTGCAAATCGGCGGGGTGAGGATCGCTTGTCATATCGAAGAGGGCCGTTGGCGCCCAACACTACGGGATTGAGGCTCGAACGGATAATTGCCACCCGGCGTAAGGAAACCCCGCCGGCTACGTCAATACTCCTGACACGGGTGAGGATCATGTCCTCGCAGTGCATCTCTGCTCGTTATCTAAAAGGAGAAACAGGATGAAGACGATCTACTTAATCCTCTCGGTATCAGCCATTGCGCTCGCCTCCGCCACCGCCCAGGCGGCTCAACACGGGCAGGAAGAGCCCGGTGGAATGATGCAGCAGCATGGTGGCCCGACCACCGGCCTGATGGGTCAAAGCGGCATGAATAGTCAGGGCGGTATGGGCCACGGCATGGTGCTCAAGATGATGATGGCAATGATGGATACTGACGGCGACAGCGTACTCTCACTTGAAGAGTTTCAGGCTGTACACGCCCGAATGTTCGGACTGATCGACGCCGATGGGGACGGAGCGCTTACTCTTGAGGAGATCAAGTCCTTCATGCACGACGGCAAAATGCCTGCCGGAGGAGCTCACTAGGCCGCCGCTCCGAGAGATGCTGGACTGCGGCAGGCTAGGCAGCCAGACCATCCCTGGTCCTGCCTCAGCAGGATTAGTTTCGGTTCCGGTCGCAAATGAGCTTCGCCCTCCAGGCGAAGAGTTGTAGGCCTATGTCAACATTGCCCACAACCTTACCAAAATAGGGGACTGGCGGCGCGGAAAGTGCGCAGCCACCCCGCCGTGTGATTCTGGGACAGCGCGGCCGTGCCGATTGAAAGGATGTCGGCAGATCACACATCCGACTAGCCCTGACACCTCACTCCGCCTTCGGCGACTCGGCGTCCGCCGACCAATGCAGATTGGCCGGGAGCTCAAATTGTGTGCGATCGAAAAGCCGAGAGCGCCTCGCCTAATTGTCCTCCCAAGGGGAATCTCCAGTTTCTAGCTCGTTATGCGCCGTCGTCGCCCCTTCTTCCAAGAAACAGCGTCCCCGCTGTGCCATCCAGGATTTTTGCCGCATCGGCCAGAAGTCCAATCCCTGCCACCGCTCCACCAGCTTGCACAAAGCGGCTGGCGGCCTCGACCTTCGGGCCCATCGAGCCGACGGGCAAGTCAAGCTGTTCGGTTTCGTCAGGGGAGATGGCCTGCACGGGTGAGGCTTGCGGCGTACCCCACTGGCGATAGACAGCATCAACGTCGGTCAGCAGCAACAACGCATCTGCTTTGAGCTGTTCGGCCAACAGTCCGCTCGCCCGGTCCTTGTCTATGACGGCTTCGACACCCACCAGAGAGCCATCTTCGAGCTTAACTACAGGAATGCCTCCGCCGCCGGCGCAAATCACAATCACTTCGCGTTCGACCAAAAGCTTTATGACGCGCATGTCCGGTATTTCCAGTGGCAAAGGCGAGGACACGATCCGCCGCCAGCCTGTCCCGTCAGGCGCAATCCGCCAGCCACGTGCTGCGGCCAGCCGGCGAGCTTCCTTCTCCTCATAAGTTGGACCAACCGGCTTGGTGGGGTTGGCGAAGGCCGTATCTTTCGAGTCTACGACGACCTGTGTTAGTAGCGTCACAACTGGGACTGCGTGGTCGAGCGCATTCTCCAACTCTTGCTCGATCAGGTAGCCGACCATCCCCTCCGTCTCAGCGCCCAGAACATCGAGAGGGTAGGCTTCGTCAGGCCTGTATGCTGCACCTTGCAATGCGAGCAGACCGATCTGCGGCCCGTTGCCGTGTGTGACGACGAGACGATGGCCCGCACGAACCATCTCAGCGAGCGAGGCAGCCGCGCGTCTGACGTTGTCGCGCTGTGTCTCGGCGGTCATCGGCTCGCCACGCTGCAGAAGCGCATTGCCGCCCAAGGCTACGACGACTAGCATCTCAGTTACCGATCGTGGCAACGAGCACCGCCTTGATAGTGTGCATGCGGTTCTCAGCTTGGTCGAAGACGATCGACGCCGAGCTCTCGAACACCTCGTCGGTCACTTCCATTGCGTCAAGTCCGAACTTTTCGGCAATTTCGGCTCCAACGCTGGTTGCGGTGTCATGGAAGGCGGGAAGGCAATGCATGAACTTGGTGCAAGGATTGCCGGTCTTGCTCATCAAGTCCGCATTGACCTGATAGGGCATCAAAAGCTTGATGCGTTCGGCCCATTTTTCTGCCGGCTCTCCCATCGAGAGCCAGACGTCGGTGTAGACGAAATCCACACCGTCGACAGCGCGTTTGACGTCGTCGGTAATCATCACGCGTGCCCCGGTTTGCCCAGATATCATTTCGGCTTCCTCGCGGATCGCATCCGCGGGCCAACAGGCCTTTGGCGCACACAGCCGCACATCCATTCCCATCTTGGCGCCGCCAATAAGAAGGCTATCGCCCATGTTGTTGCCGGCATCGCCGACGAAGACGTAGGAGATTTCATTCAACGTCTTATCCGAGTGCTCTTTCATAGTGAGGAGGTCGGCCAGAATTTGGGTGGGATGGAACTCGTCTGTGAGGCCGTTATAAACAGGTACGCCAGCATAGGCTGCGAGTTCTTCCACGATCGTCTGCCCGAAGCCGCGATACTCTATCGCATCATAGACACGGCCGAGCACCCGCGCGGTATCCTTCACGTTCTCCTTGTGTCCAAGATGGCTTCCTGACGGGCCGAGATAGGTGACGGTCGCACCCTGGTCGTGCGCCGCGACCTCGAAACCAACCCGAGTCCGGGTGGAGTCCTTTTCAAATATTAGAGCGATCTCCTTGCCCTTTAGTCGCGGCTGCTCGTAGCCGGCATACTTTGCTGCCTTGAGATCGGCAGCGAGTTTCAGGAGAAAGGCGATCTCGCGGGCATCGAAATCGCGCAGGGTCAGAAAGCTGCGGTTCTTCAAATTGAACGACATTGGTTCTTCTTTCTATTCGGTTCAGGCAGCATCGCGTATTGTGGGGCAGCTCATGCAATGTCCGCCGCCGCGGCCTCGACCGAGTTCTGCGCCAGGGATAGCCAGCACCTCGATGCCAGCAGCTCTTAGTGCGGCGTTGGTGTCATCGTTGCGGTCATAACCGATGACCACGCCAGGGCGCAGTGCCAAGACGTTGTTGCCATCGTTCCACTGCTCGCGCGCACGTTCTTCTTCGGTATCCCCGCCGGTCGGGATAACCTGGAGTTTTCGGTAGCCAAGTACGTCTGCCACAATCTCAAAGATCGGACGCGGATCGTGTCGAAAGGACAGGGGAGCTTCGCCTTCGCCCGGGCGGATATCATAGCAAACCAGTTCGTCCGCGACCTCTTTGAAGGTTGTGACCACATCCCCTCCACAGAGCGTGAAAATCGTATCCAAATGCATCGCGGCCCGCGACTTGGGTATCCGAAACGCAACCACGCGATCGACGACACCGTCAGCGAATAGCTTTTTGGCTAGTTGACCGATGCCTTGCGGCGACGATCGTTCGCCCATTCCCACAAGAACGGTGCGGTTTCCAACCGGCATCACGTCGCCGCCTTCGAGCGTTGCAAGGCCATGGTCTCGCGTTGGATCACCCCAATGTATCGTGACTTTGCCGGCAAAGTTCGGGTGGAACTTGTAAATTGCAGTGTTAAGCAGCGTTTCTGGACGGCGCGCCGGCCAAAACATCGGGTTGACTGTAACTCCTCCATAAATCCAAGCAGAGTTGTCCCTGGTGAACAGAGCATTGGGAAGTGGCGGAAGGATAAAACCGTTATGGCCAAGGTAGCTGCCGAAAAGGCCGGTCGGCGTGAATGGAAGATCGGCAGTTGTCAGCCCGCCGATCAGATGCTCCGCCAGTTTCACGCTAGGCAATTCGGTCATCCAGGCACGCAGCTCGGACCTCATGCCGGCGCCGATCTGATCCGCAGTAATGCGATGGTCGAGCACCCAGGCACGACCTTCCTTGGAGTCCAGCGTTTCAGCCAAAAGGATGTTGACATCTAGCACGTCGACGCCCTCATCCCGCATTAGACTGGAAAAGATGTCATGATCCTTCTGGGCTTGCTTGACCCAGAATACATCGTCGAACAGTAGCTCCTCGCGATTGGAGGGCGTCAACCGTCGGTGCGCTAGACCGGGGCGGCAGACGATAACCTGCCTCAGCTTTCCGGTTTCTGAATGGACGCCGAAACTTTGATCGGACATTGGATCTTCCTTGATTAGAATTTTTGGATCAGAGCACCGCAGCGAAGCTGAGCGACGCCACAATGAAGACTGCGAGGATTAGCAGCAGTGGCCAAATGAATAGGAGCCAGCGTTCATAGGGAACGCGCCCTATAGCGAGGCCTCCGATCACGACTGCGAACGTGGGGTTGATCAGATTCACAAGTCCGTTGGCCGACTGGTAAGCCGTGACAACAAGGTCACGCCCCACCCCCGCAAAATCGGCGAGCGGCGCCAGAATGGGCATCGAAAGAACCGCCAGTCCCGACGAAGACGGAACCAGGAAGCTCATTGCCGTCTCGATGCCAAACATAGCGTTGATAAAGGCGACCTCTGACAGTCCGCTGACTGCCTGCTCCGACCAGTACAGGATCGTGTCGGAAATCCGTCCCTGCTCCATGATTACCACGATGCCGCGGGCCAGCCCGATCACCAACGCCACGCCAAGTAAATCGCGCGCGCCGTCAACGAAGGCCGCGGTGAACCGCTTCTCACCCATCCACGCGATGATACCAACGACAAGCGACGCTCCGAGGAACAGGGCTCCCATCCGAGCCATCCACCAGCCCTGCGTTGACACGCCCCAAATCATGACCGCGAAGGTTGCGGCGAAGACGATCAGCACCAGCTTCTGCCGTGAGGTAAGGTGGGCGTCGCTCCCTGTTGCGGTATCCTTGGAGAGGAAAAATCGCTCGTTGCTCTCCTTCATCGAGCTCACAACGGAGCGCGCCGGATCAGCCTTCACACGCGCCGCATAACGCATGACAAAAGCAGCGGAGAGGACGAACCCGCCGATTAGGATCAGTAACCGCAGGAAAAGCCCGCCGGTAAAGGGAATGGCCGCGGCGTTTGAAGCTATGATCGTTGCGAACGGGTTGATCGTCGACCCGAGCACCCCGATGCCCGCTCCAATCAGGATAATCGCGACACCGGTCACGCTATCGTAGCCGGCGGCTATAACGAGCGGGATTAGGATCGGGTAGAAGGCGAGCGTTTCCTCAGCCATTCCATAGGTCGTACCACCGGCGGCAAAGAGCACCATAAGGATGGGGATCATCCACTTTTCGCGACCACGAAGAGCTCGCATTGCCGAGGAGATCCCCGTGTCGACAGCACCTGTTGCATTAACGACGCCGAGAAATCCGCCGATTAGCAATACGAACAACGCAACGTCGATGGCATTTGCGACATTACTGTCGGGATCATAGAAACCAGCAATTGGGGCGAGTAAGACCTCAACCGGGCCCTGCGGGTTAGCTTCGACTTGCTGATAGGTCCCCGCAACCGCGATTTCACGACCCACAGCATCGTTCATGGCGCGGTCATACTGTCCGGCCGGAATCAACCAAGTCAGCGCGGCAACGACGACGATCAGGCCGAAGAGGATCGTGAAAGCGGTCGGAAATCGTGATGCAGGAGCGGGTTGTTCGTCATTCGGTTTGGTTGCTGCATCCGACATCTATTTCTCCTCGTTGCACTCGCTTATTGATGGGTAACAGTCGCCCGATCACAGACAGACCATCAGGACGTTTGACCGTGGTGGAGCCGACATACCTTCACAGACGCACTGAAGTGCAGAGCATTACAGTGCCGCTGTAATGGTGAGTGCCCGTAATCTTGATTCCGGATTGCCCCGATACCCGCGGTGACCGGGCACGCTCGTAGTCCTCATCTAGCGGCAGCCCCCTCAAGAAGAGCGCCCTCTCGGCGAGGTGGTGTATCGGGTGCGTTCGGCGCACTGAGGGAACTCTTTTACCCTCGAGTAAGGCCATGGCGATTCCGGAAGATGGCGAAGGGGCTGTAAGGCGCGAGGGTCGTTGGCGTCCTTAGAGAAACGTGGCCCGCCGCAAGGGTCGTCGCCGCGCCGAAAGGGGCGGTGACACTGGTTCACGGCCATGATGACGAGGAGCGCACCGATGACGGAACGCATAGCTTGGTTCGACGCCCTAACCGTCGGCTCGGACAGCGGCACCGTCCGGATCGGGCGCGGTGAGCCACTGCCGCTCGGGCTGCATGACTGCTGTGACGGCCTGAACATAGCGGTGTTCAGCCGGCACGCCGCGGGCGTGACCCTGCTTCTGTACGGAACGGCTGACGAGAGAGAGCCGTGCGCTCGACTACCGCTCGATGCCCGGCGTCACCGGACTGGCGACATCTGGCATGCGCGGTTGACGGGTGACCTTCGCGGGAAGTTCTATGCTCTGCAGGCCGATGGGCCCGGTTCGCCGGATGACGGACATGACTTCGATCTAGATCGAACGCTGCTCGATCCCTATGCCGCCTCCGTCACCGACCTGTCTCCCGGCTCGCCCGGCCGCTGCGTGGTCGCCGACCAAGGCTTCGACTGGTTCGAGGACGCACCGCTCCGCCATCCCTGGAGCAAGACGATCCTCTATGAGACCCATGTCCGGGGCCTCACGATTGACCCGTCTTCCGGCGTTAACAGACAAGGGGAGTATCTCGGCGTGGTCGAGAAGATCCCCTACTTTCGCGAACTTGGCATCACGGCTCTGGAGCTGATGCCTATCCAAGCCTTCGCGCCGGAAGCACTCGAACGGAACGGTCCGCTGACCGGCGAGCGGCTGCGCGACTACTGGGGCTACAACCCCGTCGCCCTGTTTGCACCGATGTCCCGCTATTCCGGCAGCGTCGCGCCGGGCGGCGAGCTCGTCGCCTTCAAGACAATGGTTCGGGAGCTTCACCGGGCAGGAATTGAGGTCATCCTCGACGTCGTCTTCAACCACACGGCAGAAGGCGGGAGAAACGGGCCGACCTACAGCTTCCGGGGGCTCGACAACACGATCTACTACATCCTGACACAGGATGGGGAGTACGCGGATTATACCGGCTGTGGCAACACGCTGAACTGCAACCATCCGGTGGTACGCAACATGGTCGTAGATTGCCTGCGACACTGGGTGGTCCACTTTCACATCGACGGCTTCCGATTCGATCTCGCATCGGTGCTCGGGCGCGACGCGCGAGGGAAGTTGTTGGCGAACCCACCGCTGCTCGAACAGATCGCCGAGGATCCGATCCTGCGCGACGTCAAACTGATTGCGGAAGCCTGGGATGCCGGCGGCGCGTTCCAGGTGGGCCACTTCCCCGGCCGACGCTGGGCAGAGTGGAACTGCCATTTTCGCGACGACGTTCGCCGCTTCTGGCGCGGCGATCCGGGCATGACCGGCGCGCTTGCGACCCGGCTGGCGGGCAGCAGCGATCTCTACCAGGACGGTGGCGAAGGTCCGCTCAACAGCGTGAATTTCGTCACCAGCCACGACGGCTTCACGCTCAACGATCTCGTCAGTTACACGCGCAAGCACAACGAGGCGAACGGCGAGGAGAACCGTGACGGCCTCGACGAGAACTACAGCGATAACTACGGCGCCGAAGGTTCGAGCGACGATCCGCAGATCGAGGCGATGCGGTTGCGGCAGATCAAGAACCTGCTCACCACGCTCTTGCTCTCTCGCGGCGTGCCGATGCTTCTCGGCGGCGACGAGTTCCGTCGCACGCAAGGAGGCAACAACAACGCCTACTGCCAGGACAACACGGTCTCCTGGTACGACTGGTCGTTAGCGGGGCGGAATGCGGAACTCGTGCGATTCGTCCGGCAACTGATCGCTTTGCGCAAGGCGCATCCCGTCCTGCGGGCCGAAACCTTCTACACGGATGTCGAGGTCAGATGGTTCGAACCGACCGGGCAACAGCCAGATTGGCACGGGCCCGACAACAGGCTCGGCTGCCTCATCCGGGACAGCGGCGCGAGCCTTTGCCTGCTCTTTAATGCGGCTCTCGCCCCTTGCCGATTTGTCATGCCGCCCTCAGCGGGAAGCGGATGGCACATAGCGATCGACACATCGAAGAACGAAAGCATCGCCGATACATCTTTCGGGGCCGAAGACACGATTGCGCAGAGCAACATCTGGCTCGAGGCGCGCACGACAATCGTCGCTGTCAGTCGCTCCACAGAAGCGGGGCCCATCGAATGACTGGAGGGAGTTTGAAAATGAGCAGAGTGCAAGACAAGGTAGCGATCGTAACGGGCGCTTCGCTGGGATTGGGCGAGTCAGCGGCAAGGATGTTGGCGCGAGAAGGGGCGAAAGTGGTCCTCAGCGACATCAAGGATGAGGAAGGTGAGCGGGTGGCGCAGATCATCGGCGAGGACGGCGGCGATGTGCTCTACCTCCATCACGACGTTTCCGACGAGAGCGCCTGGGAGGAGGTGGTACAGGTTACCCTTGACCGCTTCGGCCGCCTCGACGTGCTCGTCAACAATGCCGGTGTCGGCTGGGGTGGGCCTCCCGAGGAGGAGACGCTGGAGCGTTGGCATCGGCTGATGAACGTCAATCTTGACGGCGTGTTCCTCGGGACCAAGCACGCGATCCTGGCGATGAAACGGAACGACCCACCGGGCGGCTCGATCATCAACCTCTCCTCGATCGAGGGGCTTGTCGGCGATCCAAATCTCGGTGCCTATAACGCGTCGAAGGGCGGTGTGCGACTCTACACCAAGTCGACCGCGCTCTACTGCGCTAAGGCGGGCCTGAACATCCGTGTCAACTCGGTCCATCCCGGCTATATTTGGACACCGATGGTCGAGAACTACCTCGCGGAGCACGGCGACGTCGAGGAAGGCCGTCAGGCTCTGAATGCTCTGCACCCGGTAGGGCATATCGGAGAACCAGACGACATAGCCTATGGCGTGCTCTATCTTGCTTCGGATGAGTCGAAGTTCGTGACCGGCACAGAACTGGTGATCGACGGAGGCTACACCGCCCAATAGGTGCCGTTTGCTATAGGCTGCGAAGCCAGCAACTGCGCTGCTTTAGGCGTTCGCAGATGCGGGCGCCTTCAGTGCCGAAGATGACATGACTGAGAGACTTCAAGAACAAGCGGTTACGACCGCGCCGGACTATCCGCGAACCGTTGGCTCCAATTCGGCACGACCTTGGCATGCCCTCCCGATTGAAGACGTGCAGCTGATGCTGGCAACGGGCACCGACGGACTGGATGGGAACGAGGCAGGGCGGCGTCTGACCGCGCATGGTCCCAATATCCTGCCGGCCGCCAAGCCGCGCAGTGCCATCCGGCGCTTCGTCGCCCAGTTCGACAACCTCCTGATCTATGTCCTGCTCGTCGCCGCGGCCGTCACCTTGGCGCTTGAACACGGTATCGACGCGGCGGTGATCCTCGCCGTGGTGGTGCTCAACGCCGTGATCGGCTTCGTGCAGGAGGGCCGGGCCGAGCAGGCGCTCGACGCGATCCGCGGCATGCTGGCACCGCGCGCCTCGGTCGTGCGTGCGGGACGCCGCGTCACGCTCGCGGCGGAAGAGCTGGTTCCAGGCGACTTGGTCCTGCTCGATCCCGGCGACCGGGTGCCTGCCGATCTGCGCCTCGTCCGTAGCCGCAGCCTACGGATCGAAGAGGCGGCGCTGACTGGCGAGTCGGTCCCCGTTGAGAAGTCGCCGGCGCCCGTGATGGCCGAAGCGCCGCTCGGCGATCGTACCTCCATAGCGTTCTCGGGCACGCTTGTTGCGGCCGGGCAAGGCGCCGGCGTCGTTTTCGCCACCGGCGGGGACACTGAGATCGGTCGCGTCAGCGCCCTGGTCGACGCCGTCGAGACTTTAACGACGCCGCTTCTGCGCCAGATGGACAGCTTCGCGCGGCGGCTTACCGTGGCCATTCTTGGCGTCTCCGTGGCGATCTTCGCTTTTGCCGTGTTCGTCCGCGGATATGCCATCGAGGATGCTTTCCTTGTTGTGGTTGGAGTCGCCGTGGCCGCCATTCCCGAAGGGTTGCCGGCGGTGATGACGATCGCGCTTGCCCTGGGCGTTCAGCGCATGGCGGCACGCGATGCCATTGTCCGGCGTCTGCCCGCGGTCGAGACACTGGGTTCTGTCTCGATTATTTGCACCGACAAGACCGGTACGCTGACGCGGAATGAGATGACGGTCGTGGCGGCAGCGACTGCCGCGGCCACCTTCGAGATAGGTGGGGCCGGCTACGATCCGAGTGGCGAGGTGCGCCTGCGCGAGGAGAAAGTCGAGCCGGCGGAGCACTCCACTCTTGTCGGCTTGGCGCGCGCCGCACTGCTGTGCAGCGATGCCTCGTTGCGGCGGACCGAGATCGGTTGGGTTGTAGATGGTGACCCGATGGAGGGCGCGCTGGTCGCATTCGGTTCAAAGGTCGGAATTGATGTCGAGCAATTGAGAAAAGAGATCCCGCGCCACGACGAGATCCCCTTCGACGCCCGGCATCGCTTCATGGCGACCTTGCACCATGGCGTCGACGGCGAAGCTTTCATCTGTATTAAGGGAGCGCCGGAGCGGGTGCTGGCGATGTGCGACCTCCAGCGCGGCCCGGTCAGCGATATGCCACTTGACCACGCTGCCTGGCGGGTGCGGGTGGAGGCGCTCGGGGCACGCGGACAGCGGGTGCTTGCGGTCGCCGTCAAGCGACTATCTTCGGCCAGCAGTGATCTCACTTTCACCGATGTCGAAGGGGGCCTCACGTTGCTCGGCTTGCTCGGGCTTATCGACCCTCCGCGCGCGGAAGCTGTGACCGCGGTGCGCGATTGCCGGGCGGCGGGCATCCGGATCAAGATGATCACCGGCGACCATGCGGCGACCGCCGTCGCGATCGCCGGGCTGCTCGGGCTGGAGCAGCCGGAGGCCGTTGCGACGGGGCAGGAGCTGGATGCGCTCGACGACGCGACGCTGCGGTGCAGGGCGCGTGACGTCGATGTCTTCGCGCGCGCCGCGCCGGAGCACAAGCTGCGCTTGGTCGAAGCGCTCCAGGCCGACGGCGCGGTGCTGGCGATGACTGGTGATGGGGTGAACGACGCGCCGGCGCTCAAGCGGGCCGATGTCGGTGTGGCGATGGGACAGAAGGGCACCGAGGCTGCCAAGGAAGCGGCCGAGATGGTGCTGGCCGACGACAATTTCGCCTCGATCGTCGCCGCGGTGCGCGAGGGCCGTACAGTCTATGACAACCTCAAGAAGGTGATTGCCTGGACCTTGCCAACCAACGGCGGTGAGGCGCTGACCGTGATCGGTGCTCTTCTGGTTGGACTGACGTTGCCGATTACGGCTGTACAGATCCTGTGGATCAACATGGTGACGGCGGTCGCGCTGGGACTCACCTTGGCCTTTGAGCCGACCGAGCCCGACGCTATGCACCGGCCGCCTCGCGCGGCTGATGAGTCGCTGATTTCGGGTTTCCTGGTCTGGCGCATCGTCTTCGTATCGGTCCTGTTTGTGATCGGCACCTTCGGGATGTTCTTCTGGGCAGAATGGCGTGGGCTGTCGCTGGAGGAAACGCGCACTCTGGTCGTCAATACCATCGTGGTCATGGAGATATTCTATCTGTTCAGTGTTCGCTATCAGCACGGATCGTCGCTCACCTGGAGCGGCGTACTGGGCACCCCCGTAGTGGCAGTCGGAGTCGGTGTTGTTGTGCTGCTCCAGCTTGCCTTCACCTACGCACCGCCTCTGCAGGCAGTGTTCGGAACGCGGCCGGTAAGCTTGACGGACGGGCTGACGGTAATCGGTGTCGGCGTCATTCTGTTGGCCGTCGTCGAAGCTGAAAAGCTGATTGGGCGTCTCGCCTCGAGGTCGCGAGAGTCCGGGCATTGACGAGAACGTATCTGCGCGGTGACAAACTTGGAGTCAGCGGAGATAAGCCTCGCTCGCATATCGGCGCATCATGCGCTGGCTATTGAAGCGGGGACCGATCTTGCTGATTGAGTCCTTCATCATGCGGAGCCAGCGAGCCCGGTCGGTATAATAGAGCGGCAGAACCGTTCGTTCGAGCTTGTCATAGAGGTTTTGGGCATCGCCTTCGTGACGCTGATCGTCGTGGCCGATTGCCCAGCCCGTTACTCCTTCGACCCAGGCCTCGATCCACCAGCCGTCGAGGATACTCAGGTTCAGGACGCCGTTCAGCGCCGCCTTCATCCCGCTCGTGCCCGAAGCCTCGTAAGGCGGCAGGGGCGTGTTCAGCCAGACGTCCGCACCGGCTACAAGTTTCTTCGCAAGTGCCATGTCGTAGTTGGGTAGAAAGGCGATCGGGATGTCGGCGGCCAGGGCGCGTATGTGGGCGTGGATTTCCGCGATCAGTGTCTTGCCGCCATCGTCGTGTGGGTGGGCCTTGCCAGCCATCACCAGTTGGAACGGCTGTTCGCGGCTGATCGCCCGCAACCGCTCGATATCGGTGAACAGAAGGTCGGGGCGCTTGTAACCGGTCATGCGGCGGGCGAAGGCGAGGAGCGGAATATCAGGCCGCATCGCCGTGCCAGTCAACAGCTGCACCTCTGCAAGTAGTTCATCTTTAGCTGCCTGATGCGCTGACCAGACAGCGTTGTCTGAAAGCTGGTCCGCCCCAGAAAGCACCTCCGGATCGTGCCCCCAGTCAGGGGCGAACCCCTGAAACAGCTGGGCAAAGGTCGGATGTACCCAAGTGGGGGCATGGACGCCATTGGTTACCGCCCGGATGCCGTAGCCGGGGAACATACGTCGGGTGGTCTCGGCATGGCGTATTGCAACTCCGTTGACATAGCCGCTCAGATTGAGTGCGAGCCGCGTCATGTTCAGGCGATCCGGTCCGGCCAGTAGCTTCATCTGGTCCAACGGCAGAAAGTCGCTGAGCAGACGCCCCGCTTTCTCGTAGTCGAAGCGATCGTGGCCCGCTTCGACAGGTGTATGGGTAGTGAAAATACAGCGCTCGCGCACTCTGTCCGCATCGTAGCTCAGCGCACCATCGCGCGGCCGATCGCTCGGATGCGGATGCTCGCGCAGCAGCGCAGCCGCGAGTAGCGCGGCGTGGCCTTCGTTAAGGTGATAGGTTTCAACGTCGAAGCCGAGTGCGTGTAAGACACGCATGCCGCCAACCCCAAGCACGATCTCCTGCTTTAGACGATAAGCTTCATCACCGCCGTAGAGGCGGTCGGTGATCTCGCGGTCGGCGGGATCATTGTGATCGAGCCGAGTGTCGAGCAGGAGGACAGGGATCGCATGTCCGATCGGACAGGTTAGCACGTGCAGCCACGGCCGTACCCAAACAGCGCGCCCTTCGATCCTGACGGCCACCATGGCATCCAGTGGTGTCGCCCAATCTTCTAAATTCCATGGATCGGCATGATCGATCTGCCGCCCGTTGCTATCGATCTCCTGGCGAAGATAGCCCTCTCGGCTCGCCAAGGTCAGGAACACCATTGGCAGTTCCAGGTCGGCGCTAGACCGGACGGTATCGCCGGCGAGCACGCCGAGCCCTCCAGAATAGGTATGCATCTCCGGACGGAGGGCGATCTCCATTGAGAAATAGGCGATTCGTCTGTGCGGGAGGAAAGGATCTAATGGTGACAACTGCTTGGTTCCCTCAGCCGGATGGACGGTTTCATTCCCATCCAAAGGCTGGAATAGCGCTGACGTTCAGTTGCACGCCCTTGACGCCGGGTACATTCTCGGCAGCGACACGAAGCGCTTCTCCCTGTTCAGGTGAATCGACAATGCCCCAGATCTGCACGTTGCCTTCGGCGACCGTGACGTTTACGCCGTAGGCTGGCGCCCAGTCGCTCGCCCTTATCTCCTCAAGAATTCGCTGTCGGATCACATCATCTTCGACGGATGCGATAGGCGCGGGAGCATCGCATCGCGCCGCCAAACCACGCAGGAGATCGGCGCGGCTGACGATGCCAACGACTTTCCCGTCGCGGAGAACCGGTACACGCTTTATCCTTTTTGTCTCCAAAAGATGCGCGGCCTCGCCGGCGGGCGTATCCTCTGTGATCGTGACAACGTCGCGGGTCATAACGTCGGCGGCGGAGCGACCGTGCGACTTCACGTAATCCGCCGCGTTCTCGCCTGAGCCCGAGAAAAGTCGTAGCCACCACGAGCCGTGTCGATGGCTGCCGCCCTCGGCGCGGCGGAGGAAATCACCTTCGCTCACCATGCCAGCCAGCCGACCATTTGACTCGATTACCGGCACGGCGCTGATGTTCCGTTCCAGAAGAAGCCGGGCGACCTCGGACACGGTTGTCTCCGGTTTCGCCGAGACGACGGACGTAGTCATGATGTCCCTTGCCCTCATCACCGTCCTCCCAGCGCATCGAAGATCGCGCCGATTCCCAGCGCGGCATTGGTCTTGGCAATGGATTCGTGCGGGTCGCGCACCTGACCAATCAGTGCCCGGATCGCGTCCACCGTTTCCGGAATAACAATCGCCTGGTTGTCCACCATGTAGGCGTAGAAGAGTTCGTCGCCCTCGACTTTCAACATGTCGGACCACAGTGCCACTTCGTAGAGGTTGTCGTGCGCCCGGCCGAGATCGGCCATCAGTTCCTTGACCGAATTAATTGCCGTCAATCCGTCCGCCATCTGGATGAGCGCGATGCGGGGGGATGTGCGGAAGGCCTCGAGCACTTCGTCCTTCTCCGCCGGCCGTGTTAGCTGCACCGCCCAGTAGTGCAGGTGTGCCAGAGTCTCCGGAACCTTCACCGCCATTGTTACAACGTCGAGTTCGGGATCGACGCTCCGGGCGTCGGGGCCCTGATGGCTTGGGATCTCAGGCTCGGGTGCCAGAGTGTTCATGATGCCGCCGAGATGGCTTTCCCACGGGTCGGTCGCACGACGCATCAGCGTGCCGCGGGCGCGGCGGAGCAGGCCGGCGTGCTTCAGCGCGGCGAGCGTCCGTACCATCGAGGTCGTGTTGCAGGAGACGACGCGGGTGCTGTCGCGACCCAGAGCGCTCGCGTAGCTGGCCTCCGCCACAAAGGAGTGGCCGGTTACTTCGTGCTTCTCACCGCCCTGCACGATGAATTTGATACCCTTCTGGCGGTAGAGCTCCACGTTTTTCGCCGCGACATGCTTCGGCGTGCAGTCGACGACCACGTCCGCAGTCTCGAGGAGGTCGTCGAGTGCGCCTGCCACATCGAGCCCGGCATTTTGCATCGTACGCACGTGCTCGTCTGTAGCGCCGAAGAGTCGGTAACCCTTTTGCGTCACCATCCGCGCCCGCCAGTCAGCACTGACGTCCGACACGCCCGCAAGGTCCATGTCATTCTGCTGAGTCACCGCATCGGCGACGCGCTTGCCGATGACGCCGTAGCCGTTGACGGCAATGCGGCTCCTACTACTCGTACTCATGTCTTTCTCCTCTGGTGTGAGTGGAATGGATTGTGGTCCTGGGCTGGTTGGGTGATTTCGCTGCATCAGCAGAGGCATCCCGAGCGGGTGATGGCCCACCTGTGCTGAATGACACCCTCTCCAGCGGTAAGGCCGGTGGTCCCGGTACCCATTCGAAGAAGCTGGCCGCCGATCATAGGGCGAACGTTGCGCGGACCGGTCTCATACGGCGACGTCCTCTGCTACGGTGTATTGCCCGCCCTTGGCGGCGACGTAGTCGCGCGTCAGCGGGACCGCATCGCGCCGGTGCGAGAGCTGGAGCTGAAACACCATCATCGGGCCGTTGCGGAACGCCGCTTCGCATGAGGCAAGATAGAACTCCCACATGCGACAGAAGCGCTCGTCATAGATTGCTTTGGCTTGGTCGCGATTAACCTGGAAGCGCTCGAACCAGTGCCGGAGTGTTTCGGCATAGTGCAGTCGCAGAATCTCGATGTCGGTTACCCAAAGCCCCGACCGCTCGACCGCTGCCAATACTTCCGAGAGTGACGGACAATAACCGCCCGGAAATATGTACTTCCGCAGCCAAGGATCAGTTGAACCGGGCGGTCCAGTCCGTCCGATTGCATGCACTAGGGCGACGCCGTCGGATTTCAGCCGCTTGCTCAGCGTGTCGAAGTAGGTGCGGTAGTGCGCCACCCCGACATGCTCAAACATGCCGACGGAGACGATCCGATCATAAGTTCCCTGCTCATCCCGATAGTCCCGCATGGCAAAACGTACATGAGAGGTGAGGCCGTCGGCGGCAGCGCGCTTATTTGCGACGGCGAGTTGCTCCTGCGAGAGCGTCAAGCCTGTGACGTCCACACTTGCCGTCTGAGCCATCTCCAGAGCGAGGCCGCCCCATCCGGAGCCAACGTCGAGCACACGCATGCCTGGCTCGAGCAACAGTTTGGCCATGATATGGCGCTTCTTCTTCTCCTGCGCCTCTTCGAGCGTCTCGGCACCGTTGTGGAAATAGGCACAGGAATACTGCCGATCTTGATCGAGAAACAGATCGTAGAGTGCGCCCGAAAGATCGTAGTGGTGTGCGACATTGACGCGTGCGCGCCCGAGCCGGTTGTCTTGGTGGAGCCTGCGAAGCAATCGGTCGAGACCGCTCCGCAGTGCACCGATTGCATGTTGGTCAACAGCTTCGAAATTACTGGTGCAAAGGTGTAGTAGGTCTCGTAGCGTCCCTTCTTCGATCGTGATCCTGCCGTCCGTGTAGGCCTCGCCCAAGGCGAGTGACGGTCGAAGGAGAATACGCAGCGGCAGGAACGGATCGTGAAGTCTGACTGTGACGCAAGGGTGGCTGTTATCTGGGCCGAAATTTTGAATCTGTCCCGCTGTGTCGATAATCGTCAAGCGGCCGGTCTGGATCAGTTTGCCGAGAAATCGAGAAAGAGAGGGCAAGGGAGATCGGGCGATTAGACTTGGATAAGCGGTGGGATCATGAGGCTGAGTGGTCATCTTTTCGCTTCTGCAGACATGGATGTGTCGTCCGCGCGATCACTGCGCAGTTCGAGGTGACTTTCTGATTTTGCCATGGGGAGTGGCGCGACCTTGACGCGATTCGGCATAGCGGTCTGGCGTATGAAGAAACGCCGCGCGGCAGGCGGTGGAGCAAAAAAAATATGCCCAACCCCGATAGTCGACCGCCTCAGCCTCTCCGAGATCAACTGTCTTTCCGCAGACGGGATCGGCTACCTTCATTTCAGGACCTCTTCTTCGAAGAACCAAATCGTTGCATGAGACGCGCTCGCTGCGTGTGAAGTGCTCGACCGAAGGCGAAGCGAAGAATGAACTGCCAGCAACACGTCTTCGTGCATCCACCAATTGCGATAAGGCGCCGTTGCCGGGAAAAGACGCTGTAGTACCGAATACCTTACAGCGGCACATCGCATGGACGCGGATGCCGATCCTTTTGGTGCCTAGAAGTTGTCAGCGAGACCCCACGGCACCCTCCACGCTCAAGGCCCCGGTGACTTCTACCGTGGTGGATGGGCAGGCTTCGGTTCCGGGTCTACCTACGTCATGCGCGGCGGGCGAAAGTGAAATTTTTCGATTCCCCCCGAATCCTCAGCCTTGTAGCGCCGGCCGGTGCATATCCGGCGCGTGGCCCGGCACTTGGGCTCTTCGTCTTCATGCGGAAGGGCAGGCGCGGGTTGTCCGAGGTCTGGAACCGGGGCAGGGCGGTGAGCGCCTGATCCCACGTAAAGTCGTCCAGCAGGCAGGTGCAGGTTTCCGAGGCGAGGGCTTCCTCGGCGATCAGGATGCGCAGGATCGCGCGGTAGCCGTTGCGGAGATAGGCGGTTTCGGCCAGATCGGCGGGCGGTTTCGGAACCCGGCATGCGTCGGCCTCGTCCCGGGCGATGGCCATCGAGCTGAAGGGCGTGTCGCTGGACGGATCCGTGCTCTGGGTCTGGGCCAGCACTGCACAGGGCAGGGCAGCAAAGACAAGTGCTGCGAGACCAAGTGTCCGAGTTGGTGCCAAGTTGTGGGTCATGAACTTCCTCATGGATCCACCGCCATCGAGCGGAACTTGCGCTCATCCGCGAGGGTTGCGGCATCGACGACGCCAAGCTGACCGGCGCTGACGCCTTGCGCCGCTTCCAGCCGCCAGATCTGGGTCAGGATGATGCCGAGCTCGGCGGTGACGCGGGTGTTGAGGTCGACAGCGGCTTTCAGCCCGTCCTGATCGTCGATGAGCCCGACCATGGTCTCGAGCCGTTCGAGGCTTTGACCGGCCTCCTCGTGACTTTCCTGCGCCGCGACGGAGAGCATGGCGCTGGCCCCGGCCGAGGCGGCGATGCGGTTGTCGGCGGGCTGATCGGAGCCCGAGAGCGTGCTCAGGCGCTCCGAGGTGAAACCGCTGCCAGACAAAACCCGCTCGACTGAGGCCGAGAGTTCCGCACCCGGATTGAAGCCGCTCAGGAAATCGCCGCTGGCCAGCGACTGCGCGGTGTTGAGCGGGGCCACCAGCTTGCCACGCAGCGCGCGGAATTCCTCGACTGTTGCGAAGAGCTCGCCGAGCCCGCTGCCCTCAATGAGCGAGGTCAGTTGCGCCTCGAGGTTCGTGAGCTGCGACAGTTGGGTTTCCAGTTCCAGCCGCATTGTGGCGAGCTGCTGCATCTGGACATTCAGGTCCTCGGCCATGTGTTCGAGCTGGGCCACGAGTTGACCAAGCTGCGAGCCATCAAACGTTGGTACGCCTTGGGCCGTTGCGGGCGAGGCAAACCCGAGTGTGGCGACCGCGGCCACGGTCAGGAGAAGCTGTCTCATTCGGGAACTCCCATCTGCATGAAGTCGCGCTCGGCCAGCCGGTCGGCGACGAGGTGCTGCGCATGGGCCGCCTCGCGCTGCTGGTTTGCCGCCATCAGCCGGACGCGAAGGTTGAGGATGCGGCCAATCTCGGCCTTGGCCGCGGCTCACGTCGGCCCGATGAGCAAGCTCCTCCTGGCTGAGGCCGCGGGCGCGTCTCAATTCCTGGATGTTCAGTGCTACACGATCCCGCAAGTTCATGCCCGCGAAACGGACACGGTGCGCGAAATATCGCCACGCGATATATGTTACATTCGGAAGTGTAGAGAAGAATTCTTGGAACGGCGCGAGATCGCCGGAACGGGATGCCTGCCGAAACGCAGGTCACGGGATGATCCGTCTCGCTAACATAATGGGCCGTTCAATCGTTCTTTCGGAAAAGGGCGGCACCGGCAATACCGGTGCCGCCAGTCGGTCGTCCACAGGGAGGTTGTAGAGGACGAATTCTACAGGGAAATTTTAGGTTGGCCAAAAGTCGCATAAGACTTCTTATGTAAATACTGTTGTCCGCCGTTAACTAATGCCAAGTTGGTCTGCGATCTTCTTGCGAAACCAGTCGTCCCGAGCGATTTTTTCGAGTCTACTATTGATTACGAGAACACAAGTCAGACTTGCTTCGAAACAGAGTTTGTTCTCCTGAAAAGTTCTGAGCTGAAAAACAACGCTCGTTGAACCTAACTTCGCGAGTTCCAGTTCAACCATGATTGGAAATTTCGCGGTCATGGGATTTCTAAAATCGATGTTCACGTTGACAAATGGCGACCCGCGATCGAGCTCGGTTGTGAGTTCGAACCATCCATTTCCGTCGAGGATGTCTTTCCAAAAGTCATCGATGGCTTCGAGGCACAGATCGAGCGCTCGCGGAGTATAGAGAATACCCGCTGGATCGCAGTGGCCAAACGGCACTGTCCTTTCGAACACGAAGGTTTTCAATGCTTGTCCCATGTGTATTTCGTTTTGCCTTGGATCATTTTTTGGGAGGTTGGTTGCTCGTTGGTAGATTTCTGCCCTCCGACGCCTTGGGTATGGGGCGCAACACGGGACTCTCACGCTATTCCGCTATTCTGAGAACGACCTTTCCCATGCGTGCAGGCGCTTCCTGCCTCTCGAATGCGGCCTTGATTTCAGATAGAGAGAAACGGCTGTCGATCATCGGTTCGAATACACCAGCTTCAAATGCACGGAGCAAACGGCGCAGTTCGTCCATGCTGCCCATCGTGGAGCCATGGATATTGAACTGACGTATGAACAGTCGCTGAAGTTCGGCGGAGGGGTGACCGCCTGTCGTTGCCCCGCAAGTTACAATCCGCCCGCCCCTCGCGAGAGATCGTAAGGACGCTGGCCAGCTTGCTTCACCAGAATTGTCAATCACAAGGTCAGCGCCCTCGCCAGACGTCAACGACATGACTGCGTCAGGAACTCTCGCTTCCCTGTAGTCGATGACGTCTACACCCATTTCCTCAAAGTGCGCGACCTTTTGGGCACCTGTTGTCGTCACGATTGTCTTTGCACCTGCTAGCCTAGCGAGTTGCATGGCAGCATAGGAAACGCCCCCACCCGCACCCTGCACGAGAACCCACATTCCGGGTTCGACAGGTCCCTTGCCGAAGACCATTCGCCACGCGGTCAGATAAGCAACTCCTAGTGTAGCAGCTTGCTCAACGTCAGCACTATCGGACAATGACAGGACGGACTTGGCGGGCACGACCATCTCGCTACGAAACGTTCCGTCAATATGCTCCCCAAATATCTTCGCGGAGTTGCACAATGTCTGATCGCCCATCTGGCAATAGCGGCACTGCCCGCAATAGGAGTAGGGGTAGATGATAACACGTTGACCGATACGAAAATCCGAGGCCCCGGCAATCTCGATGACCTCTCCAACGCCGTCTACGCCCATTATCAAAGGCAGCGAGTGTCGGATGCCTTCCCCAGACTCCCTCATGTAAAGGTCGACTCGGTTTATCGAGGCGGCCAGCATGCGTAGACGGACAAATCCAGGAAAAAGCTCTTCTTGCGGACAATCCGCGACGCCAATGCCGCCTTTGCCACGAGAGGTCAATTGCACCGCTTTCAAGACATTTCCTCCAGTGATGGGTTGGTTCCCAGAGCGTGGGTTAGTTGATCGCTTCGCTTGAGCTGCCGAGGAAGGCGGCGGGATAATAGGCCCGAAAATCTGCCGAGATTCTGTCAAACGGCAGGTCGCTCCAGAAACCGTGATCTTTGAGATAGACCATGTTTTCATTTTGTTCGGAGTCATATTGTTGAAGGAGGGCGTGTTCTCTTCCGTCGAATTCTGTCGGCGCAACGCCCATCTTGTCGCAAAGCTCGATGTTGAAGGCGGGGACAGCCTTAAGCCACCGGTCTCCCAGATGCATCGCAGCATAGGCGTGGTGCATGAAGATATCCCTGCCCTCCATCATTCGCTTGAGCTTAGGCGTTGTCAGATGATTGACGACGTCGCTAGTGCCGATGACAGCAGGGATGCCAACAGCGCGAAGGCATGCGACCAAAACGCTGGCTTTTTGAACGCAATAGCCCGCGCCATTTTCGATAACAAAGCTCGCCCGATAGCGATCAGGATCGATGCAAACGCCATAGGCATCGTACCGGATCTTGTCGCGTACCGCGTAAAATAGGCGGACGGCCTTCTGCGCTTGCTCGGTGGCATCGCCGACGGATGAGTCGATAAACTCTTGGACGACTTGGCTCTGAAAATCGAAGAACCCGGTCTCCATCAGGTTCTCCACCGATGCTTCCGGCTCGCCATAGGGCGTAAAGATCATAGCTTTCCCCTTCCGCCTTGGCGTTTCAGAGTTTCGAGGTCAGTTCCGGAATCGCATCGAACAAATCGGCGACGAGGCCGAAGTCTGCGACCTGGAAGATGGGGGCCTCTTCGTCCTTGTTGATGGCGACGATGATCTTGCTGTCCTTCATGCCGGCCAAGTGCTGGATCGCGCCCGAGATTCCGACGGCGATGTAAAGCTCTGGCGCCACGACCTTGCCGGTCTGGCCGACCTGCCAATCGTTCGGGGCGAAGCCGCTGTCGACCGCCGCGCGTGACGCGCCCACGGCCGCGCCAAGCTTGTCGGCCAGCGCCTCGATGATCTTGAAGTCCGCTTCCGAACCCACGCCCCGCCCGCCAGACACCACGATCCCCGCTGAGGTCAGTTCCGGGCGGTCGTTTGCGGCCACCTTGTCCTCGACCCAGGACGACAGGCCTGCGGCGGCCGGAACCGCCACGGTCTCAACCGCGGCTGCGCCGCCGTCACCGGCCTTGTCGAAGGTCGAGGTGCGGAAGGTGATCACCTTGGTCGCATCCGACGATTTCACGGTCTGCGTCGCGTTGCCCGCATAGACCGGGCGTTCAAACGTGTCCGCGTCGATGACCCCGGTCACGTCCGAGATCACCATCACGTCCAGCAGCGCCGCAACGCGCGGCAGGATGTTTTTGGCGTCGGTGGTGGCCGGCGCCACAATGTGGCTGTAGCCATCCGCCAGCGACACGATCAGCGCCGCCGCCGGTTCGGCCAGACGGTGGCTTAGGCCTGCGTCCTCGGCGACCAGCACCCGTGCCACGCCCGTGATCTTGGCAGCTTCCGCACCAGCGGCCGCAGCGGATGCTCCCGCGCAGAGCACTGTCACATCGCCAAGCGCCTGTGCCGCGGTAACCGCCTTCGCGGTGGCGTCCAAGCTGAGCTCGCCATTGGTGACTTTGGCTAGAAGAAGTACAGACATCACACGGCTCCCGCTTCCTTGAGTTTCGCAACAAGCTCGTCCACCGAGCCAACCTTGATGCCGGCTTCGCGCGCGGCGGGCTCGGCGGTTTTGACGATGATGAGGCGCGGGCTGACATCGACGCCCAGATCGGCGGCGGTCTTCTCGTCCAGCGGCTTCTTCTTCGCCTTCATGATGTTGGGCAGCGACGCATAGCGTGGCTCGTTCAGGCGCAGGTCGGTGGTCACGATCGCGGGCAGCTTGACCGAGATGGTCTGCAACCCGCCGTCGACCTCACGCGTGACGTTGGCATTGTCGCCCTCGACCTTGACCTGGGAGGCGAAGGTCGCCTGGCTCCAGCCCAGCAACGCCGCCAGCATCTGTCCCGTCGCGTTCATGTCGTTGTCGATCGCCTGCTTGCCCGCAAGAACCATCTGCGGCTGCTCCTCGTCGCAGATCGCCTTCAGGATCTTGGCAACCGCCAGCGGCTCGATATCCGTGTGAACGTCGTCCGCCGCCACAACCAGAATCGCCCGGTCCGCGCCCATCGCCAGCGCCGTGCGCAGCGTTTCCTGCGCCTGTTTCACGCCGACCGAAACCGCAACAACCTCGGACGCAACCCCTGCTTCCTTCAGCCGGATTGCCTCTTCGACCGCAATCTCGTCGAACGGGTTCATCGACATCTTCACGTTTGCGAGATCAACCCCAGACCCGTCAGCCTTTACCTTCGCTTTTACGTTGTAGTCGATGACGCGTTTGACCGGTACGAGTACCTTCATTTTATTATCTCCATCTACCGAGCAAGTCTGGAATGGTGCCAACAATTCCCTTGCGGAAAAGCAGCACGCAGAGAATGAAAATCGCTCCCTGGACGGTCATGATGTGAGACCCGAGATCGGTGAAGAACGTGGGAAGGGAGACGATGATCAAAGCGCCGACGACCGGGCCAAACCTGGTTCCCATCCCGCCGATGAGCGTCATGAGAATGACCTCTCCCGACATGTGCCAGTTCACATCGGTCAGCGACGCCAGCTGGAACACGATAGACTTTGTGGCCCCGGCAACGCCGGCGAGCGCGGCGGAGATGATGAAGACCAGAAGTTTGACCTGGTTTATGTCGTAACCCAGCGACGTCGCGCGGCTCTCGTTATCCCGCACCGCCGCCAGAACCTGTCCGAACGGGGATTCGATTGTGCGATGAATGATATAGAACCCGATCACGAAAACCGCGAGGACGAGATAATACATTGACAGATCGTTGCGGAGATCGATCAGACCAAAAAGGTTTCCACGTGGGATGTTCTGCAGCCCGTCTTCACCGCCGGTGAAGGGGAGTTGAACAGCTGCAAAAAAGACAATCTGCGCAAGCGCGAGCGTGATCATGGCGAGATAGATTCCGCTTCTCTGGATTGCCAGCCAGCCAATGACCAACCCCAGGGCCGCGCCAACCCCGCCGCCGAGGAGAATTCCCAGTTCGGGTGGAAAGCCGAGGTACTTCATCGCATAGCCGGCGACGTAGGCGGAACCGCCGAAGAATGCGGCGTGTCCAATCGATAACATTCCGCCATAGCCAAGCAGCAAGTTGTACGCGCAGGCGAAAAGCGCAAAGCAGAGCGCCTTCATCAGAAAGACAGGGTAGAAGAAGAAGGGAGCAGCGAGTGCGATACCCAAGGCGCCGAGTACCGCGAAAACGGCGATCGACGAGAGCCCTTTCTCGGCGAGAGCGATACTTTGGTTGTTGTTCATTGCGCTTTCCCCATCAGTCCAGCGGGCTTCGCCAGCAAGATTATGGCCATGATTACGAAAATGACGGTGCTCGAAGCCTCGGGGTAGAAGACCTTGGTCAGCCCCTCAACGATGCCGAGACCGAATCCGGCGAGAACCGCTCCGAGAATGGAACCCATGCCTCCGATGACCACGACCGCAAAGGCCGTGATTACGAGGTTCGAGCCCATTGTCGGACTGACCTGGTAAATAGGGGCGGCGAGAACGCCCGCGAAGGCGGCGATCGCTACCCCGGACGCGTAGGTGAGGGTGATCAAAAGTGGCACGTTCACGCCGAAAGCTTCAACCATTTTGGGGTTTTCGGTCGAAGCACGGAGATAGGCGCCGAGCTGGGTCCGTTCGATCAGGAACCAGGTCGAGAAGCACAAAATGACCGATGCGACAAGAACCCACGCGCGGTACTTGGGGAGGAACAGGACTGACAGGTTCCAGCCACCCTTGAGCGCATCTGGTGTGGGATAGGGCATCCCCGAGACGCCGAAGCTGTTGCGAAACACGCCTTCGATGACGAGTGCCATCCCGAAGGTGAGCAGAAGCCCGTAGATATGGTCGATGTCGTAAACATGCCGCAACAAGAGTTTTTCGACCGCGATGGCTCCAATCCCCACCAAGAGTGGGACCAAAACCAGAGAGGGCCAGTAACCCAGGCCGAGTTTCACCGCGAGGAACCAGGCGCAGAAAGCGCCTAGCATGTACTGTGCGCCATGCGCGAAGTTGACGATCTTCAGAAGCCCGAAGATGATCGCAAGGCCGAGGCTCAGCATCGCATAGAACGAGCCGTTAATCAGGCCGATCAGAAGCTGACCAAGCAGGGCCTGGATCGGAATGCCAAATATGTCCATTCTTGGCTCCCCCCTTATATTCCTAGGTATTCGTGAATCTTGGCGAGACCGGCTTCGGAATTCGCGGTGATGTGATCCATTTGATCGACAATCTCGCCGTGCTCGACCACGTAGTGGCGATCGGCGATCGAACGGGCGAAGTCGATATTCTGCTCCACCAGAAGAATGGTGAAACCACGGGACTTCAGCGTCACGACCGCTTTGCGGATTTGTTCGACAATGACCGGCGCGAGACCTTCCGTGATCTCGTCCATCAGAAGCAGTCGTGCGCCAGTCCGCACCACTCGGGCCATGGAGAGCATCTGCTGCTCTCCGCCCGAGAGGCTGGTTCCGCCACTCTTCCAGCGTTCCGCGAGGTTTGGAAAGAGTTCCTCCAACTCGGCATCGCTCATACCGCCGTCCGCGAAGCGCGGCGGAAGACGATAGTTTTCCGCCACACTGAGACTTGAGAAGATACCGCGTTCCTCGGGTATGTAGCCGATCCCGCGCCGCGCGATCCGGAACGTACGTATGCCGAGGACGTTGTCGCCGCGATGCAGGACCTGGCCCTGACCTTTGACGAGCCCCATCAGTGTGCGAAGTGTGGTTGTCTTTCCGGCGCCGTTTCGACCGAGCAGGGTGACGAGTTCACCCTCTCCCACCTCAAAGTTGATGCCGTGCAGGACATGGCTCTGTCCATAGAAAGCATTCAGCTCCCTTACTTGCAGAACTGCGGCAGCGCTCATGCTTCGCCTCCTCCGATATAGGCTTCCAGGACCGCGCTGTCCTTCGAAACGGTTGCATAATCCCCTTCGGCGAGGATGGCGCCGCGCGCCAGTACAGTGATCCGATCGCAGAGATCTTCGACAACGGAGAGATTGTGCTCGACCATCAGAACGGTGCGATTCTCGGATATCCGTTTGATCAGCTCCGCGATGCGGCCGATGTCTTCCTGCCCCAACCCGGCCATCGGTTCGTCGAGAAGCAGCATCTCGGGTTCAAGCGCCAGTGTGGTAGCGATCTCAAGCGCGCGCTTCTTCCCGTAGGAGAGCGAGTCAGCCTTGGTATTGATATCGGCTGACAAACCCACCCAGTCGATCAATTCCAGAGCGTGGTCGTGCAACGTGTAGAGACTAGCCTTGGAACGCCAGAAATGAAGCGCATTGCCCAACCGCTGTTGCAACGCCACGCGGACGTTCTCAAGGACAGTCAGGCTGTGAAACGTGGATGAGATCTGGAACGAACGGACAATCCCTTTTCGGGCCAGCGCAGCGGGTGAGACGTAGGTGATATCGACGTCGTCGAACAGAATCTGTCCTGACGTCGGTGTCAGGAACTTGGTCAAAAGGTTGAATACCGTAGTTTTACCCGCGCCATTCGGACCGATTAGCGCGTGGATGGTGTTGCGCTTGACCGTCAGATTGAGATCGTTCACCGCGAGGATGCCGCCGAAACTTTTACACAGGTTCCGCGTTTCGATGATGTTTTGATCCGGGACTGGAGGGATGCGAGGTGGCTTCATGTCAGTCACCGCGCTGGTTGAAGTTGGCGGTTCGCTTCTCAACGAAGGCTGAGATCCCCTCTTGCGCGTCCGCGTGCGCGTAAGCTTTGGTCGACAGGTCCGCTTCAACCGCCAGGCCTTCCGGCAGCGACGTGTTCCAGGCACGTGACACGGCTTGGCGACTGTAGAACATGGTTGATCGGCTGAAGGACGCAAATGTGTCGATAAAGGACTGGATCGTTTCCAGTCGGTTATCGGGGACAATCTCGTGGACGAGCCCGATGGCCTTGGCTTCGTCGGCCGGGACGCCGCGACCTGTCAGGATCATTTCGATGGCGCGCGCCTCTCCGACGACGCGGGGCAAGCGCTGCGTGCCACCATATCCGGGGATGAGCCCGATCTTGATTTCAGGCAAACCCATTTTCGCGTTGGGCGTCGCAAGTCGGAACGTGCAGGCGAGCGCGAGCTCGAGCCCGCCGCCGAAGGCATATCCGTTGATCAGGGCGACGGACGGCATCGGGAGCGCATCCAGCTTCGCGAAGATCGCCTGACCGCGCTCGGCCTTGGCCTTCTTCTCGGGCAGTGAAAGGTCCTGAATCTCACCGATATCCGCACCGGCACAGAAAGATTTGCTTCCCTCTCCGGTCACGACCAGAACAAGCGCATCGCTGTTCATGAGGGCATCGAATGCGTCAGAGAGTTCCGACAGCAACGAATTGCTCAACGCATTGAGGCGGTCGGGTCGATTAAGCGTCAACACCGCAATTTCGCCTCGGTTTTCGAGTTTGATCAGGCGCTCCATGCTGCTCCTCCCAAGCAGGTCTTAAAGATAGTAGGCGTCATCGCGCTCAAACCGTTTCCGGAGTTCGCGGGCGATGATCGTCTGTTGAATTTGAGTCGTGCCTTCGAAGATGCGGAACAGGCGGACGTCGCGGTAGAATCGTTCGACGGCATATTCGGCCATGTATCCGGCGCCTCCGTGAATCTGGACGGCGCGATCCGCGACACGCCCGACCATTTCTGAGGCGAACATCTTTGCGCTTGCGGCAACGAGTGTTGTATCTTCTCCGGCATCACGACGACGTGCCGCGTCAAGGATCATGCATTGCGCGGCATAGGCTTCGGCCTGGCTATCCGCAATCATCGCTTGGATGAGCTGGAAGTCCGCGATGGGCTTGCCGAACTGCTTACGCTCGATCGCATATCGAAGACTCTCTTCGATAAGCCGGCCGGCGATCCCAGTGCAAAGTGCGCCGATGTGAAGGCGGCCTTTGTCCAGAACGCGCATAGCGGTCGTAAAGCCGTTCCCCTCGACGCCTCCCAAAAGAGTGCTGGCCGGTACGCGACAGTTGTCAAAGATAACGTCGCACGTCAGCGCACCGGCCTGCCCCATCTTCTTGTCCGGAGGACCCAGTGTGATGCCGGGAGTCTTCGCATCGACCAGGAAACAAGAGATGCTCGCGGATTTCCGTTCCGGCGCGGTACGCGCCATCACCGTAAAGAGCTGTGCCTTGGGAGCGTTCGTAATGTAGCGTTTTGTCCCATTCAGGATGTAGTGATCGCCATCTCGGGTCGCCGAGGTGTGGATCGCCATCGCATCCGAGCCCGCGTCGGGCTCGGTCAGGCAGAATGATCCGACCACCTCACCTGTTGCCAGTTTGGGGAGGTATTCGGCCTTTTGGGTATCAGAGCCGGAGATCACGATTGCCTGAGAACCGATGCCGATATTTGTGCCCGGAGCGTTCCGGAACGCCGGAGAGGTGCGTCCGAGTTCGAAGACGAGGCGGACCTCCTCTTCCATCGAAAGGCCAAGGCCGCCATAGTCCTCTGAGATGGAGAGCCCGTAGAGCCCCATCTCTTTCATCTCGGCAATGATCTCGTCCGGGATCTTTCCGGTCTCGACCACCTCTGCCTCCGCCGGGATCAGCCGCTCTGAGACGTACCTGCGTACCGTATCCAAGAGCAGAGTGAAGATTTCCGGATCAGTTCCCATGGATTGCCCCTCTGTATTTTGTTCAGGAAGTGATCAGGCTGCGCCCGATGACGCCGCGCTGGATCTGGTTTGTGCCTTCCCAAATTTGTGTAATTTTGGCGTCCCGCATCAGGCGCTCGACACGCTGCGGTTTGCAGTAACCGCTGCCACCATGGACCTGCACGGCGTCTGTGGTCAGACGCATGGCCAAATCCGACGCCTTGATCTTGATCATCGAGCTTTCAGCGCCGATGTCGTTTTGACCGTCATCCACCAGATCGCCTACATAGTTCATCAAACTCTGCGTCTGGATGAGCTCGGCCAGATAATCGGCGAGCATGAATTGAATCGCCTGGTGCCGGATAATGGGTTTCCCGCCCTGCGCCCGCTCATTCGCGTAGCTGACAGCGTCCTTGAATGCTGCGCGAGCAATCCCCAATGCATGGGCTGCGACGCTTGGGCGGGACTTGTTCAGTGTGTCGAGCATGATCTTGAGCCCGTCTCCCGGAAGACCGACAAGCTGTTCACGCGCCACCTTGCAGTCCTCGAAGGCGAGGCTCGCGGTAGAGGATGCATGCATCCCCATTTTCCGTTCCCGGCCCAAGACGTTGAAACCGGGCGTACCCTTGTCGATGATAAGCGCACTGAGCTTGCCGTTGTGCTCGTCAGTGCTTTTCCATTTGCCGAAGACCAGAATGAAATCGGCGACATCGCCACTCGTGATGAAGATCTTGTTGCCCGACACCACGATGTTGTCGCCATCAGGCGTGAAGGTCGTTTTTGGGTCGGTTGCGTCGGAGCCGGCGTGCGGTTCCGTAAGCGCCAGTGCCCCGATCGCGCCTTCGGCAATCTTCGGCAGAATGCGTGCCTTTTGTTCTTCAGTACCGTGCATTTTCAAGGGGTGCACGAGGGCCATGGTCGTCCCGAAAATGATGCCTGAGGCAGAGCATGCCTCGGAGATCATCTGCACCGCGTTCAGATAGGCCTTGTAGGTGATGGGTGTACCCCCGAACTGTTCGGGGATACACACTCCGAACATTCCGAGCTGCTGCAGCGCCGCCATAGATTTGAACGGGAACGTGCCGTTTTCCTCATTGGTTTCCGCTTCGCGCAGCAACACATCGTCGGCTAGGCGACGCACCTGTTCCAGCATCATGATCTCTTCGTCAGAGAAGCCCTGTATCGCGTCAAAACGCTCAAACGCTTTCATTTCTTTCATCCTTGAGTTCCATGGCCGGAAAGGTGCGTCGCCGAAGCCGTTACTTCGCGATGAGAGGACAGTCGCTCTCGGTGAGCGGCCGGAAGGCTTCCTCGGCCGGGATTGTTGCGACCAGCTTGTAATAGTCCCAGGGTCCGGTGGATTCCGCCGGCGTCTTCACCTGGAAGAGATACATGTCATGCATCTTCCGGCCGTCCTCGCGAACGTAACCCTTGCCGAAAACGACATCCTCGGTAGGCGTGGTTTTCATTTGTGCGACGACGGTCGAGGTGTCCTTGGAGTCCGCCGCTGCGACTGAATTGAGATAGTGGGTCACCGCCGAGTACGCCCCCGCATGAACCTGGGAGGGCTTGCTTCCGTGCCGCTCCTCGAAGCGAGCGGACCAGGCCCGGGTGTCGTCGTTGAGATCCCAGTAGAAGGCTTCGGTCAACTGAAGTCCCTGCGCGGTCTCCAGACCCAGGCTGTGAACGTCCGTCACGAAGGTCAGGAGTCCCGCCAGCGTGACGCCTGACTGGGTAAGGCCGAATTCAGAGGCTTGCTTGATCGAGTTGATCATGTCGCCTCCCGCGTTCGCGAGCCCAACCACATTCGCGCCCGACGCTTGGGCCTGGAGCACATAGGAGGAGAAGTCAGAGGTGTTCAGAGGCACGCGGGCCGAGCCGAGCACTTCCCCGCCACCAGCCGTCACGACCCCTGACGTGTCTCCTTCCATCGCATGGCCGAAAGCATAGTCTGCGGTGATGAAGAACCACTTGTCGCCGCCGTTCTTGACGATGGCATTTCCGGTGCCGTGGCTCAGCGCGTAGGTGTCGTAGGTCCATTGGATTGTGTTCGGCGAGCAGGATTTTCCGGTGAAGGCAGCGCTTGCCGGTCCGGTCGCCAAAAACAGCTTGTCATTGTCGAGTGCGATCTGACTGACAGCCAGACCGACCGCCGAGCTTGCGACATCGACGATGACGTCGACGCCCTGCTCATCGAACCATTCGCGTGCAATCGCTGAGCCGACATCGGGCTTGTTCTGGTGATCGGCCTTCACAACTTCGATCGAGAAGTCAGGGTGGTTGGCGAGGAAATCGTCGACGGCCAATTGGGTCGCGACCACCGAGCCCTCACCGGAAAGGTCCGAATAGGGACCGCTCAGGTCGGTCAGTACGCCAAACTTGATCGAAGTTTCCGCGCTCGCTGCGGATGCGAGAATAAAGGTGGCCGCGGCGGCCACTGTAAGAGCTTTCATAGCTTCCTCCCTATGCCTGCGGCCGTGAATCGCCACCATGGCGCTCCTCCCCAGGCGTCGAGAACCTCGCACAACAGCCCTTATAGGTCAAGTAATTGATTAAAAGTGATGGAGGCGACGACCGCCCCGCCCTATCGTCATACTATGAATGGGAGAAGAAACCTCACATGACTGCAGCTGAAAAAATCCAATTAAAGCCATTAATTATAGATAGTTACTGCAATCGGCGAGGCTGGTTTCTCGGGGCGCCTCCGATCGGGCCGCATCATCGCTGCAGTGTGTATATCAGTCAATATCTTGACTGATAGGGGGGACTGTGCGACATGTCGCAGCCAGCAAAGTGCCCGAACGCCGGGAAGATTCGTGGGAGGAGGAATCATGAGCGCAAACAGTTCGCCGTCAGCGAAGCCAATCAAAGTGGGGACGGTTGTGCTCCCCAACAGATTTGTCATGGGGTCGATGCATACCGGCCTCGAGGGTCATCAAGACAGGTTTGCCCAGTTGGGCCGGTTCTATGCCGAGCGCGCAGCCGGTGGCGCAGCCCTGATCGTCACTGGCGGGTTCTCTCCAAACTTTGCCGGACGCATCAAGGATGAGCATTGCACGATTGGTACCCAGAAAGACATCGACGCGCACAAGCTCATCACCTCTCAGGTCCATGCATCGGGAGGGAAAATCCTTCTCCAACTGCTTCACGCAGGTCGTTACGCCTACCATTCTGCCCAGGTCGCGCCGACAGCCATCAAGTCGCCGATCAATCGCGATTCACCGGCGGAGCTCAGTCACGACGATATCGTGCGGACGATCGAAGACTACGCGGTCGCGGCGAAGCGCGCCCTCGAAGCTGGCTACGATGGCGTCGAGGTCATGGGCTCTGAGGGTTATCTGATGAGTCAGTTCCTCGCGGCCTACACCAACCATCGCGAAGACGAGTGGGGCGGGAGCTGGAAGAACCGCCTGCGCTTCCCTCTGGCCGTGACCCGGGCGGTTCGCGAGGCGCTGGGTCCTCAAGCGATCCTGTCGTTCCGCATGTCGGCCGTCGACCTCATTGATGGCGGAATGACTGACAAACAAGTTCTGGACCTGGCAAAAGGTCTGGAAGAGGCCGGTGCCGACATGCTGGGGACCGGTGTCGGATGGCACGAATCTACTGTTCCGACGATTGCGGGCGTCGTCCCGCACGCGGCCTTTGCGGATGCAATGAGGGCCATCAAGAAGGTCGTTTCGATCCCTGTCGTGGCAAGCAATCGCATTAACCTGCCCGAAGTGGCGGATGCGGTGATAGAGAGCGGCCAGGGTGACTTGATCTCGATGGCCCGACCGTTCCTTGCGGATGCCGAGTTCGTCAACAAGGCGTTCGAGGGGCGCAAGGACCAGATCAATGTCTGCATCGCCTGCAACCAGGCTTGCCTCGACCATTACTTCACCGACGAGCCGATCTCCTGTCTGGTAAATCCGCGGGCCGCGCGTGAAGGTGAGTTCTCGGATGAGCCCGCAGCGCAGGTGAAAAAGGTTGCCGTCGTGGGAGCAGGCGTCGCGGGGATCGCCTGTGCTTTGGAAGCCGCACGGCGAGGTCATGACGTGACGCTATTCGAGGCCTCCGAAAGGATCGGCGGACAGTTGTGGCTGGCCTCGAAAGTGCCGGGCAAGGCCGATTACCTGCGCGCGATCGAAGGGTTCGACGCGCAATTGGCTGCGGCCGGTGTCAAGATCGCACTTGGGAACAGAGTCGACGCGCAGACGTTGCTCGATGCGGGTTTCGACGAGATCGTCGTGTCCACCGGCATCGAGCCTAGAAAGCTGGATATCCCGGGCGCGGACGGTCCGAACGTTGTGGGATACACAGATGTCCTGAGCGGAAAGGTCGTTCCCGGCAAGCGTGTTGCAATTATCGGCGGCGGTGGCATCGGGCATGATGTCGCGCTCTTCCTGGCCCACGGGAACAGCGAAAGTCTCTCTGAAATCGAGGCTTTCAGCAAGCATTGGGGCATTGGCCAGGAGCGATCACCGCAACCGGCTGCGCGCGATGTTACTATGCTGAAACGGTCCGACGGTCGGTTTGGCAAGACCCTTGGCAAGTCGACCGGCTGGATCCTCCGACAGGAGCTGAAGGATTGGGGCGTGAAGCAGATGTCTGGAGTGATCTACGACCGGATTGATGCCCACGGCATCCACATCCTGCTGGGCGACAGTGAGATGATGGTCGAAGCCGATACGATCGTTGTCTGCGCGGGCCAGGTTTCGAACAGCGAATTGGCGCAGCAGTTAGAACAACGAGGTGTCGGATTTCACCTGATCGGAGGGGCCCACCTGGCCGGGGAACTGGATGCCAAACGGGCTATCGAACACGGGACCCGTGTGGGCAACCTGCTTTGATCACGACACATTCTTAGGGAGGAAAAACCATGGAAGAATACGACTACCTCGCGCGGCGGCCTGAGAATTGTCCGCCGTTAACCCCGCTCGACTTTCTGAAACGAGCGGCAGACGTGTTCCCTAACCGTATTGCAGTGGTCAACGGCAAGCAAACCTTCACCTGGTCGGAGCACGCAGCTCGGTGCCGTCAACTTGCGACGGCGCTGATTGGCGCGGGAATTCAACGTGGTGACGTTGTCGCGATCCTGGCACCGAATTCGCCAGCGATGATTGAAAGCCATTTCGGGGTGCCGCTCGCGGGCGGTGTTCTGAACGCTCTCAACATTCGTCTCGACCCTGCCTCGATCGCGTTCATCCTGACGCACTCGGAAGCGAAGATGCTGCTGGTCGACCGTGAGTTTGGGCAATTGGCAAAAGATGCCATTGCCCTGATGGCCGCGCCCATCCCCGTCGTCGACATCGTGGATCCCGAAGCCGAAGGAACCCCCGTTCAGGTCGGCGAACTGGAATATGAGGCATTTCTTGACAACGGTGATGCCAATGGCGCCGTGCGAATGCCCGAGGACGAATGGGACTCGATTACGATCAACTACACCTCCGGAACGACCGGAAACCCCAAAGGGGTGCTCAACAGCCATCGCGGCATGTTCCTGGTCAGTCTGAGCCAGATCCTTCACCATCATATGGTCGATGCACCCGTCTACCTCTGGACATTGCCGTTGTTCCATGTGAACGGCTGGGCCTTTTCTTGGGGCGTTGCCGCCGCCTGTGGCACTCATGTGTGTCTTCGCAAGGTCGAGCCCGCAAAAGTGTTCGAGCTAATCGACGAATGCAGCGTGACGCACATGTGCTGCGCGCCGACCGTGCTGGCCTTCCTCGGTGAAGAATCGGCGCGAAACGGACAGAAATTGAAAAAGCCGGTGCGCGTTATGACCGCGGGTTCGGCCCCGCCTGCAGCAATCCTGGAACAAGCAAAGCGCCTCGGTTTCCATCTGCTTCACGTCTACGGCATGACCGAGATGAAGGGCGTCGCGACGATCTGCGAGATCCAACCCGAATGGGCGGCGCTGGACGATGCCGCTTTCGCCAAAATCATGGCGCGACAGGGTGTGCGCACGGTCATCACGCCCGAGAAGGATGTTGTCGATCCCACGACGCTTCACCCCGTCCCGAGGGACGGCAAGACGATGGGCGAAGTCGTCTATCGGGGGCACGCCATGAAGGGCTATTTCAAGAATCCGGAAGCGACAGAAGAAGCCTTCGCGGGCGGCTGGTATCACAGCGGAGACCTCGCCGTGATGCATGCCGACGGATACATCGAGCTCAAAGACCGGTCGAAAGACATCATCATTTCTGGGGGCGAGAATATCTCGTCGATCGAGATCGAGGACGTCCTCTACAAACATCCGGCAGTCGCCTTGGCAGCGGTTATCGCGATGCCGCACGAAAAGTGGGGTGAGACCCCATGTGCCTTCGTTCAGCTGAAGCCCGGGCGCGAGGCTACGACGGTTGAAGACATCCTGCAGCACTGTGCTGCGGGGCTCGCAAAATTCAAGGTTCCGAAACGGGTCATCTTCGGACCCATCGAAACCACCGCGACCGGTAAGGTCCAGAAATTCAAACTGCGCGAACTGCTTTGAGCGGCAAGAGTTGCGCCAAAGCGCCCTGATACCAGGAGGACATCATGAGAGACTTGAGCGGGCGTATTGCCCTTGTGACCGGCGCGGCCGGCGGTATTGGCAGAGAAATCTGCAAGCGTTTCGCGGAAGAAGAGGTCACGGTAATCGCCACTGATCTCAACGCGGAGGCTTTGGCCGAAATGGCCCGCGACTTTGCAGATCTGCCAGGAAAGATCGAGCACGTTGTGCTCGACATCACCGACATGTCCGCTGTTCAGAAAGTCGTGGCTGACTCGATCAGTTCTCATGGGCAGATCGACATTTTGGTCAACAACGCCGGCTGGGATGTGGCCAAACCGTTTATTGAAACGGACCCTGAGCTCTGGGAGAAGCTGATCAGCATCAACCTGATGGGGCCTCTCAATCTCCAGCGCGCCGTCCTGCCAGGTATGATCGCAGCCGGTGGGGGAAAGATCATCAATATGGCCTCTGATGCTGGTCGGGTCGGTTCCTCTGGGGAAAGCGTCTATTCGGCCTGTAAGGGTGGGATTATCGCATTCACCAAGACCCTCGCGCGAGAACAGGCGCGTAACGGGATTGTCGTGAATACGGTTTGCCCCGGTCCTACGGATACGCCGCTGCTGCGCTCCTTCGTCGGGAACGGAGAGTTTGGCGAAAAAATTTACGAAGGTCTCAAACGCGCAATCCCGCTGAAGCGGCTCGGAAAGCCTGATGATCTGCCCGGGATCGTCGCCTTTCTGGCGAGTTCAGACGCCAATTTCATCACCGGTCAGACCATCAGTGTCTCCGGCGGTCTCACGATGCACGGATAAAACGAGGAAATCATGGATTATCAGGATATCACATATGAGATGCGCGGGGCCGCCGCGTGGATCACCATCAACCGCCCGGAAAAGTACAATGCCTTCCGTGGCCAGACCTGCGAGGAACTCATTCACGCCTTGAACAAGGCGGCATGGGACAAGTCCGTGGCAGCCATCGTGCTCACCGGCGCTGGCGACAAGGCCTTCTGCACCGGTGGCGATCAGTCCGCCCATGATGGCGGCTATGATGGGCGCGGTATCATCGGGCTGCCTGTCGAAGAGCTGCAGAGCACCGTCCGCGATGTCCCGAAGCCGGTGATCGCTCGCGTCAACGGCTATGCCATCGGCGGCGGCAACGTACTGGTTACCGTCTGCGATCTGGCGATTGCGTCTGAGAAAGCAATCTTTGGTCAGGTCGGACCGAAGGTCGGGTCCGTCGACCCGGGATTCGGCACTGCCCTTCTGGCACGTGTCGTCGGCGAGAAGAAAGCGCGCGAGATCTGGATGCTCTGCCGCCGCTACTCGGCTCAGGAGGCTTTGGCCATGGGGCTCGTCAATACCGTCGTGCCCCATGACGACCTAGATACTGAAGTCGAAAAATGGTGCTCTGAAATCGAGGCGCTCAGCCCTACCGCGATCTCGATTGCGAAGAAGAGCTTCAACCTCGACAGCGAGTCGATCCGCGGCATTTCAGGGATGGGGATGCAGGCGCTGAGCCTCTATTACGAGACCGAGGAATCCAAAGAGGGCGTCAACGCATTCATGGAAAAGCGCAAACCGAACTTCCGGAAGTGAACCGATGGCGTCGGGGTCAATCCTCGGCGCTTTCACTTTCGGTTTCGGCGGGTTCGATCAGGGAAGTGTCGTCCATGCCCTTCAGGTTGGAACGGAGTTTCTGAAAGAGGTAGGCCAAGGCGATGCGTTCATTGACACTGAAGTCGGCTGTCGCCTGCCGGTAGAACGCGTCTATCCCGGTTTCGGTTTGCTCCCAGAAGGCGCGACCCTTCGGTGTAAGGAAGACGAGCTTCGATCGACGGTCTTTTTCTCCCTTTCGGCGTTCGACCAATCCTTCGCGCTCAAGCCGTGACAGCACGCCGTCAAGGTTTTGCTTACTCACCATCAGATACTCAGCCAAGGCCCCGAAATGGAACCCCTCCCTGGACCGATCCGTCGAAAGCGCGCCAAGCACAGACCACTGCACGGTGGTGACGCCGAGATTGCTCGTGCTCTTGGTTTGCAGGAGGTTTCCGAGCTGAAACAGCCGGAAGAAAATCCGGTTGTTGGTCTCGTAAGATTCCGTCGTCCTGTCGATCTTTTTCGTCATAGATCTCAAACCTTTAAATCGTCACTTATTGTCTACCTGGCAAGCACTTGCAACGCAAGTTTGGTGGACGGATGGAGACCATGTCTCTTGGACAAAATCTCTTTGGGATCTGTGTACTCGCTCTTCGTCCCTCCCCCAACTCACCAAACCTGAAGGACCCCAAACATGTCTCAGGACGCTTTTATCGTAGACTATGTGCGCACCCCTATCGGACGATATGGTGGCAGCCTGGCACCGGTGCGGCCGGACGATCTCGCCGCTCACGTTTTGTCTGCGCTTATGGCCCGTTCGGCGGCGGTTGGCAGCGAGTTGGTCGATGAGGTCATTCTCGGTTGCGCAAATCAGGCGGGCGAGGACAACCGGAACGTCGCGCGGATGGCTGCCTTGCTGGCAGGCCTCTCCGAGACAGTCCCTGGTATCACGGTAAATCGACTCTGCGCCTCAGGGCTTTCTGCCATTGGGATGGCTGCGGCCCAGATCCAATCCGGTCAGGCCGACGTGGTCATCGCCGGGGGTGTCGAAAGCATGTCGCGTGCTCCGTTCGTGCTGCCCAAGGCTGACAAGGCTTTTTCCCGGGCAAATGCGATTGAGGATACGACGATCGGATGGCGATTCATCAATCCCAAGATGCAGCAGGGTTTCGGTACGGACTCTATGCCCGAGACGGCGGAGAATGTGGCGGAAGACTACGATGTGTCGAGGGAGGACCAGGACGCATTCGCGCTCCGGTCCCAGGAACGGGCGGCTCGAGCCCAGTCTGATGGCACTTTCGCCGCCGAAATCGTGCCGGTCGAAGTTCCCCAGGGTAAGAAAGCGCCCATCCTGTTCGCTCAAGACGAGCATCTTCGGGCCTCATCACTTGACGTTTTGGCAGCACTTCCAACGCCCTTCCGAAAGGGTGGTAGTGTGACCGCGGGAAACTCCTCCGGTGTGAATGATGGTGCCGCGGCACTCCTTCTGATGTCGGCCGAAGCGTGCAAACGACATGGCTTGAGGCCACGCGCTCGGGTTCTCGGAGCTTCGGCGGCCGGTGTGCCTCCGCGTGTCATGGGCATCGGTCCGGTCCCGGCGGTCGAACGGCTTTGCGCACGGATCGGCAAGACCATTGGCGACTTCGATGTGGTGGAACTGAACGAGGCCTTTGCGAGCCAGGCCCTTGCCGTTCTGCGGCAGTTGGGACTCCCCGACGACGCGGAGCATGTGAACCCGAATGGCGGCGCCATCGCGCTTGGCCATCCGTTGGGCATGTCCGGGGCGCGCCTCGTCGGGACGGCCTTGATGGAGTTGGAACGCCGGAAGCAAAAGGTAGGTCTGGCAACGATGTGCGTTGGTGTCGGTCAGGGCGCAGCTTTGGCACTGGAGTGCCTCGAATGACAGGTTTTTCGATCAACACGGTTGCGGTCATTGGCGCCGGTACGATGGGTGCCGGGATCGCGCAGGTGGCGGCTGCCGCCGGACATCGCGTGTTTCTCTACGACGTTGCTGAAGGCGCCGCTTCCGCCGGCCACGATCGGATCGCAGCTGGCCTCAAAAAACAGGTCGAGCGCGGGAAGCTTGCCACCGAGCGGGCGGAAGAGATCGTGGGCCGAATTCAGGTTGCGAACGCACTCTCCGACTTCACGGAAGCGTCCCTCGTCATCGAAGCAATCGTCGAAAACCTGCAGATCAAGCAAAGGCTCTTCGCTGAGCTCGAGATCTTGTTGTCAGAGGATGCCATTCTCGCGACAAACACCTCTTCGATCTCGGTCACCGCGATCGGAGCGGGTCTGAAACGGCCCGAGCGGCTGGTAGGCATGCACTTCTTCAATCCGGCACCGATCATGAAGCTGGTAGAGGTCGTATCCGGTCTCGCCACCTCGCCCGAGGTTGCCCGAACTGTCCATGCTACAGCGGAAAGCTGGGGCAAGATCGCAGTTCACACCAAGTCCACCCCGGGATTCATTGTGAATCGCGTGGCTCGCGCTTTCTACGGCGAGCCGTTGCGGTTGGCCGAGGAAGGTGTTGCGACGCCTGCGACGATTGATGCGCTCATGCGCGAGGGAGGCGGTTTCCGAATGGGGCCCTTCGAGTTGATGGACCTTATCGGGAACGATGTGAATTTCGCGGTGAGTAACTCGGTGTTCGAAGCCTATCAATATGAGCCGCGCTTCCGGCCCTCTCTTATGCAGCGGGAACTCGTCGATGCTGGACGGTTTGGCCGCAAGAGTGGCCAAGGGTTTTATTCCTACGCAGAGAACACGCAAAAGCCGCAGGCCACCATTGTTGCTGCAACCACACAGTCGCTGGCTTGGGCAGAAGGTATCGACTTAGAGCGTGAAGTGGAACGAGATGGAGTACTTATTGCGCTTACTGATGGACGCACCGCGCGACAAAGATCTTTGGAAGCTGGCGCTCCCGTCATATTGATAGACCTTTGCGATCGAACATCGGGAAAAACACATATCGGCTTTGCCACGTCCTCTGGTGTTCCGGAGGCCTCACTGCAGGCGTTTCTGGCCACTCTGGAACGAGACGGGCTGAAGGCAACACATTTACCCGATTGGCCCGGTCTGGTCGTGCTGCGCACGTTGTCACTGATCGCGAACGAAGGTTTCGAAGCCGTGCTGCAGGGCGTCACCGACGAGGGAGGTGTCGATCTCGCCATGCGCTTTGGCGTCAACTATCCGCATGGGCCGATGGCTTGGGCGCGCGCAATCGGTTTGGCGCGGATATTAGCCATTCTGGATAATCTCTTCGCGGCGACAGGAGACATGCGATATCGGGCCTCTCTCGGCCTGCGAAACGCCGTGGCTGATGCATGAGAGTCCGAATTGCACATCAAAACAGCTTTACCGGGAGGTTGAAATGGAAGACTTTGTAATATCCGAAAAATCAGGTCACTGGGGTCAGATCACGCTAAACCGTCCCGATAGCCTGAATGCGCTCAATGAGCAGACGCTTAAGCAACTCAAGGCCGCATTGGATGATATGGAAATCGATGAGGGCTGTCGGGCTATCGTCATTACGGGGGCAGGTCGCGCGTTTTGCGCCGGTCAGGACTTGGCAGATTGTCGACCAGATGATGACGGCAATACGATAGATCTCGCTGGGCTGATGGATCGGCTTTACAACCCTGCGATCCGTCAGATCCGGGCGATGGCCAAGCCTGTTATTGCAGCCGTTAACGGTGTCGCCGCGGGCGGGGGCGCAAATCTTGCATTAAGCTGCGATATTGTCGTTGCTAAGAAGTCTGCAAAGTTCCTGCAACCGTTTTCCAACATCGCCCTAATCCCTGATTGTGGTGGCACCTACTTCTTGCCAAGGTTGGTGGGTGATGCACGCGCGCGTGGCCTTGCCTATCTTGCAAAGCCGATCACTGCAGAAAAGGCGGCCGACTGGGGGCTGATCTGGGAGGCGGTTGATGATGACGCGTTCGATGCCGAAATAGCCCTTCTCCGCGACCACCTTTGCGCCCTGCCGACAGAAGCTCTCGCCCTAAGCAAGAGCGCTCTCGCTCAATCTCATAAAAACACCCTCGATGAGCAACTAGATCTGGAGCGAGACCTGCAGGGTCAAGCGGCAAAGTCAGCGGCGCATCTGGAAGGGCTGACCGCGTTCTTTGAGAAGAGGCCGCCGGACTTTCTTAACCTCAAAGCCTGAAAAATAACAATTGTGGCGCCATTGGACCGGCGCCACAATTTCTTTGAATTCAGCGCCCTTTGAAATGCGCAGGCGTCTTGCTCATGATGCTCCATCCTACTCATGAGTTGGAGCCTCCGGCAATCCGATCGTCATCCTCGTTCATAGTAGAACCTCTCTCGTTGAGCTGAAGGCCTTCGGCCGGACATGGGTTCGCGCAGGTCGACGAGAGAACATTCCAAAATGCCAGGAAGCGTCCGAACCACCGCAAGTCTCACGAATACTGCTCTACCCAGTCTCACGAACCCCGACTCGAATTTGGTCCGCTTCAACCTGGTTTGGTATTTCGTCAGGGGTCCAGTGTTTGAGCTCAAGCCTTGATCACCAATGAAATACGAACGAGCTCGACGAAAGGGCCGATTTCGGGCGAGTCCAGTGATGAAACATGAGCTGAAGACCATGTTTCTACGCATATCATTTTTACGTCCGATAATGCAACCTTATTGGACATAAATGGATCATGCAAGATGGGGCGGTTTATATGCTATTTTCTGGCAAAAAGCGCCGCCCCGATGTAGGTTTCAGGCATGACTTTTGCCCGGCCAGATCACATCAGCGACCCCGACACACTACCCCGGATGCCCGCCTGGGTCACCTCTGCACGCGCTGAAACCCTTGAAGATGTTGCGTTTTTGTCGGGCGCGGCGCTGAACCACCTGCATGTTGTGCTAGGACGCGCGGAGGTGCCCCAAGCCTTGTTGCGGGATCGGCTCGCGCTGCGGGCGGCCGAGGCTTGCGTCGCGTTCTTTGGAAGGTCGGAGCGGGTAGGGGAGCTGCGCGATGCGGTGCACCTGTTGCGGCCCGGCGATCTTCCTGGACCAGCTGGCGAAACCTTCCTCGTCTGGCGGCGCGCAGTGGAACGGTCGATTTCAATCAAATCTCTTGGTCGGGCCTTGTCGGCCTTCGAGTCGGGCCAGATCGCTACGTGGCTCGATGCGGGGAGAGGGGCGCCGGTGACCCGTGCCGCAATGGCGCTGGAGGCAGTGTTGACTGAGGCACCGCGTGCAGACGTGTCGGCGCTGATCCTGGCGGATACGGCCATCGCCCAAGCACTCGGTTGGGATCAACTGGTGCCGCTGCTCGCTGTGGGCCTGAAACGCGCTGACCTGCGCAAGCGTGGTGACGACTTGAGGCTCGCCTGCCATCGGGCGCTCGTCTCATCGGCCGTCGAGGTCGTGCGTCTCTCCGCCGACCTTGCCCCTCGGGCGGCGCATCTGAAGGCGGTCGCACCCAAGCTCCGGGCCAAGGGAGCTGGCGACGCGGTCGAGATGTTACTGACCCGCGATGCTGTAGCGCCTTCGACTTTGCCCTTGCCGGATCGCGCCGCGCGGCGGCTCTGCGAAAGGTTGGTTGCCCTCGGCGCGGTGCGCGAGCTGACCGGGCGCGACACTTTCCGGCTCTACGGGTTGTAGGGATGGCAAAGGATCGCTCCGACCTCGAGCTTGACCGCGAGCTGCCCGACCTGCCGCCAGAGTTGCGCTGGCGGGAGTGGATGCGCCGCATCGAGGCGGTGCTCTTCGCCTCTGCCTCCCCTGTGCCGCGCGACGACCTTGCCCGCGTGGTGGGGCAGGGGGTGTCGGTTGATCTGCTCGTCGAGGACCTCGCCACCGATCTGGAGGGGCGGGCCTTCGAGATCGCCCAGGTCGCCGGCGGCTGGATGTTCCGGACGCGGGCTATCTACGCGCCCGCGATCCAGGCGGCGGCAGATGTCGGCGTCCAACTGCTGGACTTGAGTGAATTCGACGTCGCGGTCCTGGCGGCCATCGCCTATCACCAGCCGATCACGCGTGACGGTCTCAAAGACATCTTCGGCAAGGAAATCAGCCGGGACCTGATCGGTCGGCTGCACGCGCGCAACTTGATCGGAACTGGTCCGCGGTCTCCTCGGCGAGGGGCGCCCTACACCTTCGTGACGACAGAACAGTTCCTGATTGCCTTCGACCTGCCTTCCCTGCAGGACCTGCCGGACCGCGAGCAGATGGAGGATGCAGGTTTGTCCGCAAAGGCCTGAGGGTCTGCGGTCCCAAAAAGATCTGTGTCAGTTGAACCTGATGGAAACCGAACGCTAGAACCTGGCACGACGCTGACGGTACCGCACCGTTTGCCTAACAGGTTTGCCAAACAACACGTCCGGTATCGGAGTTCCCTTTAAAATGTTCTCGACAAGTGATCGTTTCGGATAGGCAAATCCATAGGCCCAGTCACCTTTGACTCTCCGAAGAAGCCACACCGTGTCCTGCCCAAAATCAAAGGCTACGATCACGCCGACATGGACCCATTCCTTTAGCAACCTTGAATCGTAAACCCAGAGCTGCTCAACCAGCCCGTCCTTTGTCGGATGCTTCACGCCGTCTGCTTGCGCGGTTGCAAACTGCTTGCGGTCGGTCTTACGACGCGTTCCGTCAACAACCCAAAACATAGGGTTGTGGAACCTTGTCCGCGTTCGCGCTTCTACAGGCTTGATGTATGAGTGCTGAAACTCAACCACCAAGCCCTTGGATGTCTTAACATCTGAGATGTGAAGCTCGCCATGTTCGTCGCGCGCAGCGATCTCCTGCCAATCTGTCGGGAATTGGTTCTTCCAATCCCGATGCCACTGCGTTTCGTTTTCCCACCAATGGTCGCAGTGGCGTTGTCCTTTGTGCGCCCAGTGCCAGACCATCTTGGTTCCGCATCGGGCAATGAGGTCATCGCCGCAACCAGGGCATCTGCCTTTGGCGCCTGGGCTGGCTTCAACTCGTTTGTCGTCGTCTAATGCGAACCGCATGATTTTGCCCCCGATTGCTCGGGTTGTAGTTCGAGGCGCACAGGTCGCTTTGTTCGCTCGCTTAGCATTTGTGTCGTCCTGCTTTCTCTTTTGGCGTTTGCGGCCGTCCACCTTTGCACCAGTGAACCTTACCCTTCTTTACCCAGAAGTGGCACCCACAGTCGTTTTGCTGGTGCACCGACGGGTGGAGTGTGGGTCTTTGCCAGAAATCTGTGCTAATGCTCCAGCGAGGTCGACGATCTGGGTTGAGAGACAAAGCGATCCTCTCACCACAGCCGCCAGGGCAGGAGAGACAGGCCCATTTTTGGATCGCGCCGCTCTCGACCAGGACTAACTCGTCCGGTTCTGTTTCAGGCGTTTGCGGGAAGGCGTCCTGCCTGCTCACCAGATAATCATACTTAAGTACTCCAATCTGCCGAAGCAGGTTTGCCAATAACTTTTTCATCTCACGTCACCATGTCCAGAAAGGGCGTCATGTCCCCCCGGCCCGGAGTTTCAGTTGCATCACAACACGGGCAGCCCGGGCGCGGCGAAATCTCAGGAAAACGCTCATCGCGCGCGTGAAACCGTCGCATCCGCGTCGGTGCCATTCCGTTTGCTCCGGCGAACCCGGTAATACCGGTCAGCCATTCATTGACCGCCATGGCACCCGCCTCTGTCGTGAAGGTCACAACGGCAGGGGAGGGATCACCCTCACCGAGCAGATAGGCTTCCTCTTTCAGTTTTTCATAGGCCTCTGGATCAGTTCGCTGCAAGGCCTCCTCGCGAGCGCGTTGCGGGTTGATGAACCCGCCGCAAAGCAGACAGGGGTGTCCGGGCACAAGGGTGGTAACCCGGGCAAAGAGATCGAACGACTGAGCATCACGACGCTGCATTGCGAGCCCGACATCGATGACCGGAATGCCATAGAAACGGGCGAAGCGGTTCAGAAAGAGCCGACCGGCGTGGTCATCCGTGCAGCAGAAAATCACATCACAAGATTTCAACGCATCCCATGTGCATGGCTCTCCGGCCCAGGCATCGATGGTTGCCAACGACATACCAAGATTGGCCTCCGCAACTGTCCGCGCGTGAATGTCGGCCTTGGCTCGATGAGCATCAACATCCTCCTGTCGTGCGCCATGGAGCCTGTTGAGATTTGTATCTTCAGCATGGTCCTTTTCGAAAAGGACCGCTTCGCGCACGCCAAGACGCATCAGCAAGGGCAACACTGCGCTTCCCGTAGCACCCCCTCCGGCAATGCCGCACCGAAACTGCGTGATCATTGCATTGGCCTGATCGCCGAAGAGTCGGGTTTGACGGTCCAGGAAGCCCAGATTGCTGCCGTTCTCCGCGGTGAGGGTCAGGCGCGGTCCTGTGTGAAGAATACGCGCGATAGCCGTTGGCTTTTCGGCCGAGCGCCAAATCCTCACGGCAATCTCGCCGTCGCTCGCTATCAAAACGCTGATCAGTCCGGATGCACCCTTGATCAGGGCGGTCCGCGCAAGTTCCGCCTCGTTCCGGTCATCTTGTTTGGAAAAACGGGCCCGCCCCTTTGGATGGGTATGAATGATGGCGGGAACCAGACCATCGGACTTGGCGCGACCAAGCAATCGCATGAAGCTGTCGGTTTGCCACGTCACGTGGCGCTCGGAGGCTGAGACCACGTCGTCATCATCGAGATCGATGAACGCATGCGAAATTAGCCGTGTGCGAGCAGTGTCCGTCCAGGGGTCTTTCTCGATCGCCGCCGTCCCAAAAAGCATGTAGGCTGAACGCTCAGCACCGGCACCCTGCGCGAGCAGGGACCGGATACCGGCTTCGTGCGGACCAGCCAGAATAACATCCAACGGGCCCTTCATGGCCGCGCCTCGGCGAGAGCTGTTTTGATCCGTGCCACCATCGTGCGCAAACCATCAATGCCGGGCCGCCAGGCGTTGTTGTGGCGCGACCAGCGCTGCCAAACACGACCTGCAAAAGTGTGCTGCACTGTGCAGGCTTTCGGGACTTGACCGTTCGCCAGCGTCAAATGCGGAGAGGCATAAAACATGTCAGGCGCGCAATCGGGATACCCGGCTGGCAGGAGTACAAGGATATCCGCGGCTTCGACATTGAATTTGCCTTCAGGCAGCTCGAGCGACTTCAGGATGATGGCGGTCTCACGGCCTTCCTGAACGACTTCGAACTGATAGCCGTGGTCCACCAGAAAAGTCTGATCAAACGAAGGAAGGGTGTCCCCCTCCGTCGTCTGATCGATGAGCGAGATGAACCGCTCCACACCCTTGGCATCGAGATTGATGACATCGCTCTCAGCAATCTTGCGGTCCTGCTGGCCCGGGATTTCCTGCCAGAGATTGTAGTTTTCCGGCAGGTCAGCAAGCTTACGCAGTACAAATCCGCTGATGCACGCGCGCGGCCATTCAAGATCCTTGTCGTCAATCTTAAACTTGAAGACACGGTCCGTCCGCGCGACCAGCACTTTTTCAGCACCGCGACCGCGCAGATCATAGCTTTCGTCGAGGCGAATGTCTTCGAAGTCCCCATTTGGCAAAATGGCGATTGCCACATGCTCATCAACAGGATGCCCGTCGGCAGCTTCGATCAACTGGCGACCGAGAACCTTTGGGTCATCGAAAACGTGTTTTTTGAAGTTGAGGCCCTCATCGGCGATGAAAACCGGGAAGCGAGGATCATTTCCTTGCGATTTCATTGTGTTCGTCCTTAAGAAGTTGGCGGACGCAAACCTCATGTCTGCGCCTTCACAAGGACAATCGCGGCGTCAGGAGGAATCCGGTAAGCCTGATCCGATTTTTTTTCGGAGCGTGCCTGAGGGCGGTTCGCTGCAGATGAAGAAATATGCGCAGCGGGCACAGCGATCGCTGCGTTTTGGGGGGAAATGCCCTTCTAGGATCTCAATTGCAGCTTGAGCGATCTTTGTTTTCCGGTTCCCCAACTTCGTACTGCTCATGGTCAATCGGTCCTGCGTCGCGCCTGTCAAGAACACGAACTCAGCCTCGCCGTGGCCTTCAGCGGCAAGTTGAAACGCAGCCGCATCTAAGGACTCGACAGCGTTCGTGGTCTTGCGTCCTGTTTTGATGCGCCGCAGTACCCTGCCAGACCCAGCATCGACTTCCTCATGTGCAGATACGACAATCTCTGCCTCACCGAATTTCAAGGAAATTGGGGTGGGTGCGCGCCGTTTTTCGCCTGTGCGGAGCAATCGGAAAAAACTCAGCAGCTCGTCTGAGATTTGACGGTACTCGGCAGCGTATCCATGATCCGCCGGACCATTTTCCATCCACGCCTTATCCATAATGGCTGCGAGCTCGGCTTCGCTTGGTTCATCGTTCAAACGAGACGTCAGCTCATCGACAACGCCCTGGACTGCGTTGTGCATACGCATAAGGGGCGACTCTGCGCGACGACCGCCAACCTGCAACACATGCGCAAAGAAAAATCGCCGTGGGCACTTCTCATAGGTCGCAAGCTCAGAAGGCGATATGCGAGCGATGCCATCAACCTCCAACTTTATTCCGTTCGTTGATACCGCACCTTCAGCCGATGCCGATTGCGGAGATTCGTTCAGAACATGACCAGATATGTCATCCACGAACTTCGATCGCTTGCTGTAGGCATAAAGTACCAGTCGCTCCTCCGCTCTGGATAAAGCGACGAAAAACAAACATTGCTGCTCCTCGTCATGCCCGGACGTGAGCGCGTCACAGCCCTTAAAGGGTGCACCCTCGATCATGCCGTCAGGAGGTGCAAGTCCGCGATTTTGCTTAGCTGACAGCGGAATGGATCGGCTGGTCAATGCCGGCAAATGAAGGACTTTGAACTCAAGGCCCTTGCTGCCGTGAATGGTCATGATCCGGACAGCGTCGAGGCTTTGTGCAGCTTCAGGCAGGTCGCGTAAGTCACGTTCATCTGACACTATGACAAGGCGTCGGATGTGATCGAGAAGATCGCGAATGGGGTACCCGGATTTTTTCGGCAATGTTGATCTCAGAAAGTTCTGAAACTGCCACAGCGCAATCGCAGGATTTGCGTTGCCTGATCTTGCTCCCTTCGCAAATTCGGCGGCCAAGCGCGTCTTGTCGAGATAGAGAGTTGTAATCACGCGCCAGGCCGATGAAGTGGGTTCAAACTCCCCAAACACCTCAATCAGCCTTGAGAGGGACTTCTCACCCTCCTCGCTGATGTCGTCTAGGCCCGAAAGCGTTTGCCTCCAGTCCAAGGGCAGCGTGTTTCTAGCGGCACGAATCGCATCAACACAGGTTGAGACATCCTCAATTGCCAGTTGAAATGGGCGGAGAGACGCGACGCAGGCAAGTCCCATGGCGCGCGGATCAATCACTAGGGAAAGGACGGAAAGCGCTTGCTTGATTTCTGGTCGGTCAAAGAGGGGTCCAAGAAACAAGACCGGAATCCCCCGCGCCTCCAAACCAGCGGCGATTTCTGCCAGTCTCGCATTGCCCTTACATATTACGGCCTGATCACTGAAAGACGTGGTCTCGTTGCAGGCCTGTTTTATTCGGAAGGCGATTTCGTCTATTTCACGATCCTTGGCATCAACACCCACAAACACGGGGCTAACCCCATTAGTACCCTTAAACGCCGTGGCCTCAAAGCCCGCCCCGGCAGCTGCCATGCGCGTTTGAGCGAAACCCTTGAACGTGTCGCATATTTCTTGTGATGATCTGTAATTGATATTGAGTGGGAGACTTTCGCCTCCTAAGAAATCCTCGGTCTCAAATCGATCAATGTTGTACGAGGATGCGCCTCGAAACCGGTAAATTGATTGTTTGGCATCTCCCACCACCCACAGGTTGGTGCCGTTGGGCTTCAGCGCTTTCAACAATCGCACACTGGCCCGGTTTACGTCCTGATATTCGTCCACCAGAACATGGTCATAGAGTCGTTGAAGTTTCTCGCGAACATCCGCGTCACTTTCGACGAGCATTGTCGGTCGAGCGACCAGATCACCAAAATCTACTACGCCGCGTTCCGCCTTCAGGCCTTCATACAGATCATAGACGGCTGAGATCTCCAGACACTTTTCTGCTGCCTCGATATCCTCCTCTGTGTCTGCGGCCTCCATCATTTGCTCGGCGAGTTTACGGTAGTGGATGTTGTCGACTACCTCATCCTTGGCCCGCGAAATGGCTGAAAGGAGAGAGCGCAGGGTATCTGTCGGATCCCAAAGTTCGTTGAAATGCTTCAAACGCAGCCGTGGGAATTCATCCTCCAACAGGGCAATGGCTTCAGTCGTATCAATCATACGTGGATCTGCGGGAAGACCCACGCGGTCATGAAACCTGCGCAGGATATCAAGCCCAAATGAATGAAAGGTCCCAATCCAAGCGGCACCAGCCGCTTCCGGCCAAACCCGCAGGGCCCGGTCGGTCATCTCTCCTGCGGCCTTGTTGGAAAATGTCAGGAGCAGAATGGATTCTGGCTGCACATCACGGTCTCGAAGCACAGACAGGCGGCCAACGAGAGTCTGGGTTTTGCCTGTCCCGGGTCCCGCCTTCAGAAGAAGCGCCTTTCCGTGATGATCCGCGGCAATCTGTTGCTCGCGGTTCAATGGTTTGGGCGGGCTTGCGATATCCGGCGCTTCCTCCAACACCGGTAACAAAAGCGCATCAAATAGCTGAACCGCAACCATGTCGTAGGGGGCGCCAAGGCGCTCCGAAATCTCCCCTGCGCCAAGGTTGTCTTCGACATGCCATGACCAGGCCAAACTGCGCGGAAAGAGGAACTCTCGCGCAAACATATCCATCTGGACTTCCTGGCGAGCACGGTTGCTGTAATCGACAACGCGATCCGCCCCAACTGAGGCCGGATCAGACGATCGTGCCGGATCGATGTTCATGGTTGGCTGGACATCAATGCCCCCGCCAAATTCATCATGACCTATCTCATGGGCAACAAGAAACGCATTTAAGAACTCAATGCCCGTATCCTCATGCAGGATGACTTTGGCTCTCGGCTGCAAGAGCGCCCGTCCACCTTTGAGCTGCGGATGGTCTGGAGCGAGCTTGCGGACTTCGTAATCCCGAGCTTCTGCCTCTTGAAGAGCAAACGAATAGGGCTGGGTTGGATCGCCTCCCTTGCTCCTACACTCAGTATGAAGACGCGCGGCGCATCGACGAACGGCTTCAATCCGATCCATCATCTGCAAGCAACTCTTGCAATGCGCGTTGCTCCTCCTCGGTCAATCCAGCCTGGTCTACATAATCTTGGAATTCGATGGCCGGTTGCGCTTCAGGTTTCACATCAGATTTCATCGCAACGGCCTGTTGATCGCCAATTTGCATGCCGCTGATGACATCCTGCAGTCTCACATCCAGCAGTTTTGCGAGCTTATTAAGGAGCGAAATCGGCATCGAGCCAATATGGACAACACTTGCTTGCAACCCCATGAGGAAACTCCGCGGCAAACCCAACGACTTTGAGAGTTCACGAACGTCGGCGCCGTACAGTGCTTGCTCGACCTTCTGAACCCGCAAGACGCTGGACTTCATAGCTTTGGTCTCAAGCGGGAGACTTGCCTCGACCGCTTCCATGTCGCTCATTGTCAGCTCGTGGAACAAATCCAAGAGATCGTCTGCAAATTCAGGGTATTTGCTCAAATAGGTTTTCAGCACGGCAGGCGACATTTCAGGCTCAATCGTGAAGTCGCTGAGGACATCTTCTCTATTGGTCATCATTGTCCTCCAGTTTTAGTGCACGTCTGATCTTTTCAAACGCACGATCACGCCTGTTTCGTACGGTTTTTTCGACGCAGCCGAGCAGCTGGGTCATTGAAGGCTCACCGTCTTTGTTTGTCTCAATGGGAATCTCTGCGAGCATCAAATCGATCACCTTTCGTTCTTCCTCGGGTAAGGCGTCAATCGCGCGACGTATGCGAAACCGGTAATCAAAATCTTCTTCTTTTGTCAGGCCTGACTTTTTGTATCGCTCAAGCGCCTCTTCGACTTCCTCGCGGATATCCTCACTGCCATCGTGGCGCACAACGGATTCGGTGGCATTTTCCCGACCACTTACCTGCCGGAATTTGTCTATGCGGACGGAGCGAACGGCCCGGTCAAAAAACACCTCATATGCGTCAAGCTGTTCTACGTAGCCTCGCCGGTCCTCAAACATGAGCTCTGTCACACGTTCTATTGTTTTATCGCGGATCTCGGCGACGCGAAAATCCTCGACATCCTTATCGCCGCGTCGGCTGTTGGGCCGGGGACAGGCGGCTTCAATCCGATCCAACAAAATGTTGTAAAGTGCCACAAACCGGCCATCTGCATTGTCGGTCTTGGTTTGTCTCAGGTGATAGAGCAGCACTTCGGAAGGCACGTAGTCGGCGTGCCGCCGATCTCGCATCGCAGCTTTGTCCAGGAGTTCATCAAAGGGCCAATCAAGGCTCAAGCGGATAAACGCACTAATCTCATCCCGTCGGGTATAGAGCTTTCCGCTTACTGTTCGTTTTCTGAGGGGTTCAATGCACATATCAAGTTCATAACTGTCTTAAATCAATTCGTTAAGCTGGCTTCTCCAGCACGCTCCCTTCGTTGTTGTAGGTGCTTTTACCTTGAAAACTGTCAGAAACCAAGCTATATATCTGACACATGGAGGCGAACATGCAAACCACATCTCAAGCGATCAAGGCCTATGCTGAAGCGCTGCCGGAGGGTGCGACCCTGTCGGCACGGGAGTTGTTGCACCTCGGAGAGCGTGCGGCGGTCGACCAGGCGTTGTCGCGGTTGGTTCGGCGGGGGGAGATTATGCGTGTGAAGCGGGGATTGTTCGCTTTGCCCGTGAAAACCCGCTTTGGGAGCCGGGCGCCCTCGGTTGAGGCCGTGGTTGAGCACATTGCGAAATCAACAGGTGAGCGCGTGTCGCAAAGCGGAGCGTCGGCAGCGAACCTACTCGGCATTTCGACGCAGAATCCATCCCGTCAAGTTTTTTGGACCTCCGGGCCGAGCCGTCATCTGAAGCTCGGAGCGCAAAGCGTCGAGCTTAAACATGTGCCGAGCTGGCAGCTTCGAGCGCCCAACAGCCGTGCCGGGCACGCCTTTCGGGCGCTCGCCTATTTCGGCAAGTCCGAAGCTGCTCATGCTTTGAAGCGGATAAAAGCGACGTTGAACGAAGAGGAGCAGCGGGAGCTTCTGAGCCTTCGCTCCTCTGCGCCGACCTGGATGGCAAAGGAACTTAGCGCGCTTGCGTCATTGCAATGACCGAAAGCCAAACCTATTTTTCGCTGTCGCGTGAAGACAAGATCGACGCGCTGGAAGTGGCTGCCTCGAAATTGGGGCGGCCTGCAGACCTGTTGGAAAAGGATATTTGGGTCGTCTGGGTGCTTGACGCCTTGTTCGACAGTGCTCTCGGCGAACACCTGGTGTTCAAGGGCGGAACCTCGCTGTCCAAGGTCTACAAGGCGATTGACCGGTTCTCAGAAGATGTCGATCTGACATATGACATCAGGCAGATCATTCCCGATCTGATCAAGGATCCCGACGATCCATGTCCGCCAAGCCGCTCGCAAGCTCAGAAATGGACCGAAGCCGTTCGGGATCGCTTGGGCGAGTGGGTGGCGTCAAAAGTGGCCCCCAATTTGTCGGACAAGGTCAAGGCAGCGGCGCTCCCGGCAGAAACCCGTGTAGAAGGTGACAAGATCTATCTGGACTACGACGCGGTGCGCAGCGCAAGCGGGTATGTTCGTCCATCGGTCTTGTTGGAATTTGGCGCCAGGTCCACAGGTGAACCGGCGCAGCGTCACGAGGTGTTATGTGACCTCTCCCAAGCAATACCTGAGTTGCTCATGCCCGTCGCCACGCCTCGTGTGATGATGGCCGAACGGACGTTTTGGGAGAAGGCGACAGCTATCCATGCCTATTGCCTGCGAGGCACGTTTCGAGGCGGCGACCGCTATGCGCGTCACTGGTACGATCTTGATCGCCTGCAGGCTGTGGGTATCGCTGCACGGGCGCTGGAAGATAAGACGCTTGCTCAAGATGTTGCGAAGCACAAACAGCACTTTTTCCGCGAAACAGATCGTTTGGGTGCGACGATAAACTATGCCGATGCCGTCTCAGGGTCGCTTTGCCTGATCCCAGAGGGTGAAGCCTTGGAGGCGCTGGCCCAAGATTACCAGAAAATGCAGGAAGCGGGGCTGCTTCAGTCAGGCGCCATCGCTTTCGATGACCTAATGGCTCGTCTGATCGGGCTTCAAGATCAGGCCAATAACCGGGCTGAATGAAGGAGGCGGATTTGGTGATGGGCGTGAATCCTTTATGACGTCTAACAGTGTCGCGCCGATTGAAGCCATCAAAGAAACGCATCGAGCTTTGGCTGTATTGCGGGCGCTCGAGCGGGCTCCGTGCTACCGAATGCATGAACTCGTCCTTTTGGATTGGCTCCGAGTAATTGCGCTTGCAGCCACACGAGACGAACTCACTTCGACCGCCTTTTCACTGGAGACCTTCGGCTTGGTGCGGCTGGGCCAATACGACGACAATCGGGTGCTCGAGCTGACTGAGCGCGGTCAAGATGTTGCGTTGGGCCGCGCCACTGCGGAGGGCGTTTTGCGGCCGGGGCCGGACTGCCCTTACTGATCCACTGCCGATGCCTCATGCACGTGTAGTCCTCTGAGCTGAAGGCCGTGCAATTGCGGACAGGGTCGGCTCAGTTCATTGCAACATGTCGGACACACAACGGCAAAGGCCTAGCTCGAAGCACTACCGTCGACCCGCAGGAACACCACCGGCGGTTCACCCAGTTTCCTTCGCGGCCAGGCGCTGATGACCGCAGGTCTCAAGCAATGGGACAACCCGGCGGTGCGCTCGGCCACCGAGGCGAGCGACTTTGATTTCTCGACCTTCCGGAAGACCCCTCAGTCGCTTTACATCGCGGTGTCCGAGGATCACATCGCAACCCTTGCTCCGCTCCTGCGCTTGATGTTCGCCGATCTCATCGCCTCGATCCGCCTTAACGAACCAGGCCAGGACGAGCCCTGGCCTGTCATGATGATGATCGACGAATTCCAGCAGATGGGGGCGATGCCCTATCTCGAGCGCGCGATCCATTCGCTGGCAAGCTATGGTGGCCGTGTCGCGATGATTGCGCAGTCGCTGGCCTCGCTCGATCGAATCTACGGACCCGAGGGCCGCGAAAGTCTTGAGAACGGGGCAGGGCTGTCAACGGCGGTGTAAAAACCGGCCACGGGGCGGAGCAAAAGTCGGCCACCTCGGACGCAGGCATGAGGCCCGCGGGAGGGCGTAGCCCGAGCGGGGGTCTCATGCCTGCGTAGCGATTTTCTGAAGGGTTTCAGCCGGCCTTTCGGGCGCGGCTTTGGGCGAGACGATAGCTGTCGCCGTTCATTTCGAGAATGTTGACGTGGTGCGTGACGCGGTCGAGCAGAGCGCCGGTCAGGCGATCGGATCCCAGGATTTCGGTCCATTCGTCAAAGGGCAGATTGCTGGTGATCAGGGTGGCGCCCCGCTCATATCGCTGCGAGATCAGCTCGAACAGCAGTTCCGCGCCAGTCTTGGAGAGCGGCACGAAGCCGAGTTCGTCGATGATCAGCAGCTTGTACCCTGCCATCTGCTTCTGGAAGCGTAAGAGACGCCGCTCGTCACGAGCTTCCATCATCTCGCTGACCATGGCGGCGGCTGTGGTGAAGCCAACGGACAGGCCCTTCTGGCAGGCGGCAAGGCCAAGGGCGAGCGCTATGTGTGTCTTCCCGGTTCCACTGGGGCCGAGAGCGATGACGTTCTCGCGACGCTCGATCCATTCGCAGCGGGCCAGCTCCAGGACCTGCATCTTGTTGAGCTTCGGTATGGCGCCAAAATCGAAACTGTCGAGACTTTTGACGACCGGGAATTTGGCTGCCTTGATACGCCGCTCGACCTTGCGACGATCCCGTTCGATCATCTCCCGCTCGGCAAGCCGGGTGAGGTATCCAATATGGTCGACGCCCTCGGTGGCGCAAAGCCGGGCCAGTTTCTGATACTCCCGCTGGAAGGTCGGCAGCTTCAGGCTCTTGAGGTAGTGGGCAAGCAGGATATCAGGTGCTTCGGTGCTCATGCCGCTTCTCCCTTCCCCGATGACAAGAGGCCCATATACGCCTTCGCCGATGTCGTCTCCACGGTTGTTCTCGGCAGGTAGGGATAGATCGACAGATCCAGTCGCGGCGGCCGGCGCTCCACCCGGCAAAGAATCAGATGTTTGACAGCGTCGAAGCCGATCGCGCCGAGATGAATGGCCTGCTTCACCGCCGCATGCAGGTCGGCCATATCGAAGCTTTCCAGCAGACGAAGAACCTGCACGTATTCTCGCCGGCCATGTTTTGCCATGCGGCCTTCCATCAGGCGGCACAGTGTGGCGAATTCCTCCGGCAGATCCCAGCCCTGTAAAGGGGCCGCCTGATCCAGCGCATTGATCTTCCGCTCGATCAGCGGCAGGTAATGCACAGGGTCGAAGATGACATCTTCCCGATCCCAGCTCCTGGAATGGCGAGCGATGACCTCGCCGCGGCAACCGATCACCACCTTGTCGACATAGCCACGGACCCAGACGTCCTGATGACCGTAGGCGACGGGTACGGAATAATCGTTCGTCTTGTAGCGAACGAGAGACTGTGCCGTGACCCTGGCGCTGGCTTGGTCGCAGGCGTCAAAGGGCGACGCCGGCAAGGACTGCATGGCAGCCAGATCGCGCTGCAGCCGTTCACCGATCGTCTCGCTCTCACCCCGCAGCCTGTCGCGCTGGCGCTTGCGGCACTGTTCTTCCAGAAAGGCATTGAACGCATCCCAGGTCGCAAACTGCGGGATGGGGACCATGAAGTTACGCCGGGCATAACCGACAAGGCCCTCGACGTTACCCTTGTCATTGCCCTTTCCGGGACGGCCATAGCGATCCCGGATCAGGTAGTGGGACAGGAACCCGCTGAACAGCGTTGCCCGCTTGCGCGTGCCATCAGGCAGGATCCTCGCCACAAGGCAGCGGTCGTTGTCATAGACGATCGATTGCGGCACGGCCCCGAAGAACGCAAACGCATGGACGTGGCCATCGACCCAGGCCTCGGCCACCGCCGCAGGATAGGCCCGTACATAGCAGCTGTCACTATGCGGAAGATCGAGCACAAAGAAACGGGCTTTCTGCTCGATACCGCCGATCACGACAGTAGCCTCACCGAAATCAGCCTGCGCATGGCCGGGCGGATGAGAAAGCGGCACGAACACTTCCTGGCGACGCTGTTCCCGCTCCCGGATATAATCCTTGATGATCGTATAGCCGCCGGTGAACCCGCATTCGTCACGAAGCCGGTCAAACACACGCTTGGCCGTATGGCGCTGCTTGCGAGGTACGTGTCTGTCTTCGTCCAACCAGTGGTCGATCGTCGAAACGAACGCGTCCAGCTTCGGCCGCCGGACTGGCGATTGTCGCTGATAGCCAGGAGGCGTCGAATACGTCAGCATCTTCGCTACGCTGTCGCGGGATATGTTGAAGTGTTTGGCTGCATGACGTCGGCTCATCCCTTCCGAGACGGCCAGACGGACCTTCAGATAAAGTTCCACGGTGTAGATCCTCTGTCCCTCCTGCGCTCATTGCAGAAGGAAAATAGGTGGCCGGATTTTACTCCGCCCGCGGACAGTCTATTCCGCCGCTTCCGTGGCCGACTTTTGCACCGCCGTTCTCATGGCGTCGAGTACTGCCGCAATCTTTTCCTGTTCGGGCTGATCCGGCAGCGCGAGCGGGATCTTGGCGAAGTCCTGATAATAAAGGCGTAAGCGGTCGTTGGTCAGCCCGTGCGAATAGGCCCAAAGCTGGTGCAGCATGTGCCGGTTCTGAAACCAGTAATCGAAGAATTTCGAAGAGATGCCCTTCTCGGGTGCCAGAACGACATAGGCCGGGCTGACCATGCATTCCTCGGACGCCATTCCAACCGCGCCCTGCCACATCCGCATCATGTTATACACGAGATCGCCTGGTTGAGCGCGCAGGTTGGTTTCATCCGCCGCATCCGCGCCCATGTGCCGTTCAAGGCTGTCGCGGCGGACGAGGCCACGGTCCTGGGTTACGGAATAGATCGGCAGCCCTGCCTCGCCTTTCGCTTTGCTGTTGCGAAAAGCATCGCCCGCCCGCGCAGGTTTCCATGGTCCTTTGAATTCAGGGAACCGAAGTTCCGGTACAAGTGGTCTCATAGCGGAGCTTCCAGACCAAGCTCGGCGCAGAATCCTCGTAGTTCCTCGTCGACGTCGCGAATGTCCAGATTGATCTGTTCGACGCGGAGCGTCACTTCCTCCAGGTCGACGGGCGGTTCCGGTACGAAGGTGTCAACGTAGCGCGGGATGTTGAGATTGAAATCGTTTTCCTCGAGCTCGGCCAAAAGGGCCCGATGCGTAAACCGCTCTTCCTCGGCACGGGTCCGATAGGCCTCAACGATGCGGTTTACGTCTTCTTCGTCAAGCCAGTTTTGGTTTTTCCCGCGCTGGAAACAGGTTGATGCATCGACGAACAGGACGTCCTCGGTTTCTTTGCATTTCTTCAGCACCAGAACGCAGGTGGGGATGGCCGTTCCGTAAAAAATGTTCTCCGGCAGGCCGATCACCGCATCCAGCCAGTTACGCCGGATCAGGAATTCGCGGATGGCGCCCTCGGCCCCGCCACGAAACAGCACACCATGCGGCAGGATGACCGCCATGGTCCCGTCCTCGTCCAGGTGATGAAGCATGTGCTGGACAAAGGCGAAGTCGGCCTTGGACGCGGGCGCGAGACGGCCATACTCGGCAAAGCGGTCGTCGCTTTCAAAGATCTTGTTGGCCGACCATTTCGCGGAGAATGGCGGGTTGGCGACGATGGCCTCGAACGTCTGGCCTATATGCTGGGGGTGTTCCAGCGTGTCTTCCTGCTGGATATCAAAATCGAGGTAATGCACCCCGTGCAGGATCATGTTCATCCGCGCGAGGTTGTAGGTGGTGCGGTTCAGTTCCTGCCCGATAAACTCGCCCACGGATTTGTTGGACCTCTTGTAGCCCAGTTCCCGGGCCACGCGCAGCAACAGCGAGGCCGACCCGCAGGTCGGGTCATAGACCGACCGTAGCCGCGCCTTACCGGTGGTCACGATCTTGGCCAGCACGGTCGAGACTTGTTGCGGGGTGTAGAATTCGCCCGCTTTCTTGCCCGCGCCAGAGGCGAATTTGCCGATCAGGTATTCATAGGCATCGCCCAGCACGTCCGAGTTCGAATTGGTCAGTTCGAAGTCTATGGCTTCCAGATGGGCCAGCACCTTGGAAATCAGCGTGTTGCGTGCCTCGTTGCTGCGGCCCAACTTGCTGGAGTTCAGGTCGAGATCTTCGAACAGGTTGACGAAATCCTCCTCGGACTCGTTGCCCATGGTGGATTTCTGGATGTTGTTCAGCGTGTCGGAAAGATCGGCAAGGATGAAGCTACCCGGGTCCGCTCCTCGCCTGGCGACCTCCGAAAACAGCTCGCTTGGGCGCAGGTAGTATCCGAGGCTATCGATGCAGTTCTCTTGTACGGCTCCAAGAATGCCTTGGTGGACCGGGTCGGTTTCGTCGAGCGAAGCGAAGGCAAGGCCTTCGGATTTGAGAAGCTCCTGATCGACGTAGATGTGCAGGCGTTCGGACAGGTATTTGTAGAAAATGAAGCCGAGGATGTAGTCGCGAAATTCGTCGGCATCCATCCGACCGCGGAGCTCGTTGGCGATATCCCATAGTTTTTGTTCGAGTTTTTTCTTCTGTTCTTCCGTCACGGGACCACCCTGAAATCTTGCCTCCACGGATTGGTCCGTGCCGCAGTTTATTGGGGGTGTAGCCCAAATGGACTCTGCAAGGAAGAAAAACCCCACGGTTTCGGGCTGTTATGCGGCTCTTTTCAGGGTCTTCCAGTGTCGGGGTGGTCGGCCTGTCATCTACCGCCCGGCAGATAGAACTCCGTAATCCCCCGCTTCCCCTCGGCGCGCCCGAGCTGCACGATCACATCGATGGATTTCCGGATGTATTCCCGCACCTCGGCGAAGGTCAGCGGTGTGCCAGCCTGCAGCACCATGATCGCCAACCGGTCGATGGCGAGTTCAGCGGTTTCCGCGTGGATGGTGGAGACAGACCCACCATGACCGGTGTTGATCGCTTCGAGATAGGTCAGAGCCTCGGCGCCGCGCAACTCGCCGACGATGATCCGGTCAGGTCGCATGCGGAGGGAGGCCTGAAGGAGGGCGTTGGCGCTGCGTTGCGAACTGGCACCGCGGTCGGCCAGTAGGGCGACGGTGTTCGGCTGGCCGGGGAAGAGCTCGAAGGCGTCCTCAATGGTGATCAGCCGTTCGTGCTCACTGACATGCGTCAGGAGGTGGCGGGCGAAAGTGGTCTTGCCGGTCGAGGTGCCGCCGCTGATCAGGACGTTGAGCCGCGCCTCGATCAGGGTTTGCAGCGCGGCTTCGAGGTTCCCTTCGGCGAGTCTGGCAATGTTTTTCATCTTCTCGGCGCGGAGCGCATCGAGCGAGACCGCCTTGCCGAAGAGATAGGTCGGGGCATAGTCCCTGACACTGCCCGAGGCGAAAAGTCGGATGGTGATCGAGGCGCCGCGATCGATGGCGGGCGGTACGGCGACCTGGACCCGAAGCGGGCGGCCCGCGTATTCTACTTTGCCGGAGACGAGCGGGTTCTTTTCAGAGACGCGGGCTTTGGCATCGCCAACGATGGTCTGGGCCATGTTAAGGGCGGTGGTGCGATCAACGGTCTGGCCTTCGTGGCGCATGGTGGCGTCGCCTGCGACCTCAAGCCAGACCTTGCCGTCCGGGTTGATCGTGATCTCGACCACGTCGTCACGCCTTAGAAGATCGCGGAACGGATCGAGATAGCGCTCGAGGTAGGACGTTGGTGACGCCTGCTCCATCAGTAAATCACCACATCCCGGTCCACGAGTACGGTGACCGAGGCTCCCTGATCGACATAGATCGTCGGCGCGATCGAGACCTGATCGGCGATGACCGATCCGACTGCATCCTGAAGATCGCTGCCGACATCGCCAAGGACGATGCTGGTCGTTTCGTTGTTGGCACTCTCGGCTGCTACGGCTGGTGCCGCCCCGATCACGGAAATCAGTGCCGCCCCACCGAAACGCTCGGCGAACTTGGTGTCGACCAGACCGGTGAGGCCCGAGCGCCCGAGCTGGTCCCCGCCCACGGCTGCGATGTCCATCGAGGTACCATCCGGGGTCAGGACACGGGTCCAGAGGATCAGGATACGCTTCTGATGCATCTCGATGCCGGAGCGGTATTGGCCAAAAAGGCGGGATCCACGGGGGATCAGGATCCGGTCCCCGGAAAACGCCGGAACCGGCTCGGAGACGACCGCGACAACGGACCCGGGCAGATCGCTGTTGATGGCGGTCTGGAGCGCCGCCTGGATGACGGACCCTTGGGTCAGCGTGCGCTCGGGATGGGTGAGGCGCGCGGCCTCCTGCACCTCGAGCGGTCGCGCGCTTTGCAGGAACTGCTCGTTTCCTGACAGGACCGGACCCCCGGTGCCAGGGGCCGCCGGATCAGCCACTGCCGCGCCACTTTGGCCACCCCGCGGACCATCGGCATAGACCACGGCGGGGGATTTGATCTGCGCGGTCAGAAGTTCCTCGGCGACGCGTTCGGCTTCGCGCTGGCGCTGTTCCTCTTCCTGACGCCGGCGTTCTTCGAGAAGACGTTGGTCAGCGATCAGCCCTTCGCGGTCGAGCTCGGCCTCGAGCCCCTCGCGCTGCGCCCTCTCGGCATCAAGCATCGCCTGCAGCCCTTCAATGCGGGTCTCGGTCTGGCGCTGGAGGTTGGCCAGCTCTGTTTCCTTGGCGGCGAGCGTCGCTTCAAGCGCCGCCTTCTGTTCGTCGAAGGCCTCGCGCAGGTCGGCAACGGCGGACTGGATTTCCGAGTTGCGCGCGGCCTGGCTGGCGGCAAGCGCCTCGCGGAGCTTGGCGATCTCGGCCAGCACCTCGGCACTCGGCTCAGGGGCAGGGGCCGCAGGCACATCAAGCGCCTCCTCGACGGCGATCAGCGCGTCATTCACCCTTTGCTCGGTCTCGTCGGGTGGGAATTCCAGCCGCCCGCCGGTGCCGGTCCGACGGTCCTGGAAGGTCTCGACGTCCGAGGTTTCGAGTGCGCTGTCACCTTCTTGCAAACCGGTCGCCAGGAAATATGCGACCCCGGCGCCGCCAAGCGCGAGAGCGGCGGCGAGCGCGCCGACCCCGAGGCTGTTGCCGCGGCGCTTGGACTTGCCGCGCTGGCTGAATTGATCAAGGCGGTCCTGCAGGTCGGGAGGGGGTTGATCGGCCATGGTCAGTTGCTCACATAGATGGCGCTCTCGTCGCGCCAGGCGCAGATCGCCTCGTCGCCGATGCGCAGCGTCCAATAGGTGTTCACTCCGAGGACGCGGACCGTGTTGCCTTGCTGGGTCCAGTTAACGGTGCGCTCACGGCCCTGATCATCGGCCTTGAAAAGAGCAGGCTGGCGACCGTTCTCCGGGAAGACGAAATACGTGTAGCGCCCGTCGTCATAGATATGGCTGGGGCGGAAATCCCCTTCGCCCGAGACACGGTAATTGTAGTTCCGCGGGGCCTCGAAGCCTTTGGGCTGGGTGGCAACTGCCGCGCGGCGCTCCTCGTCGGGGTAACGGAAGCGCACCTCGAAGAACATGCCGGTGCGGTTCGGGATCGAGCCCTCTCGCAAGTGGAAGGAATAGGTACGGCGGTTAGTGATCACCGTCATGTTGGTCGAGGCGTTCGCCACATGCGGTTTGATCGTCAGCACGTTGCCGAGCTCGGGGATCGGGTCGACCTGGAAGCTTTCGGTGTCGCCGACAATCACCGCCTCAAACCGCTCACCCGCCCCGAAATGGATCGTCGTCGAATGCCGAAGATCGGTCTCAATCCGGTAGACTTGGTTCTCGTTGTAGACGGCGGTGCGGATGCGGATGTCGAGCGGACCGCCTTGCGGCGTGGCTTCGGCAAGGGCAGCAACAGGAAGAGCAAGCGCTAGGAGAAACATGGTGAGGAGCGCGGGCAGGAATTTCATGGGGGTCAGTTCTCCAGGGTCTCGGCGTCGACGCGGTAGGAGGTCACCACGAAGCCCAAGGGGTTGGCCCAGACGTCCTGAAGGCGCTGGCGGGTTTCGGGTTGGAAGTCGTAGCCAACGGTGGCGACGTAGGACCTGGTCACGGTGCGGGTATCGCGGGGACGGCGCAGCGTGCGGGTGAAGCGGACCTGGGCCACGCCGCGCTCTATCTGGTTCACGGACTTGATCACCACCTCGATCTTGGCGTCGCGGCCGTAAACGGTGATCGGGTAATCCTCATTCGTGGAGGACCAGAGATCGCGCAGCGTTCGGGCGGCGTCGCCGTCGGAGCGGTCGAGCACCGAGTTGATGCGTTGCTCGCCATCGGTCAGGTCATAGGTCTCTCGATCATCGACATAGGCCACGAGATTGGCCTGAATGATGGCGTCGCTCTCCGAGAGCGTCAGCGCCTGGACAGCCGCGACGCGATTCATCTCGCCGGTTTCCTTGTCCACAACGACCACAAAGGTCTCGGTCACCTTGAGCGGAAAGAGGCTCGCGCCGGCGACCATGCCGGTGACGCCGACCAGCACGCCGGCCGCCGCGACAAACCAGGCGAAACGCTCGCGCCGCCTTGGCCCGTAGATGAAATCCGCCTCGAAAGCGTCGCGGTCAGGTGCGGAGGAACTGGTCACAAGCTTCTTCAAAGTCGTCGTCTTTCACATCAGGGTTTGCGGAAAGCCTTGGCGGCGGAGAGAAGCGCGCCGGGGCTTTGCCGGATCAACTCGCCGGTCTTCACCACGCCCGCATTGGCCATCTGGTTCAGTTCCTGCGGAGACTTGCCGGTGACGAGGCGGGAGGTCGCGCCGGTGCCGTACTGGCGCGTGTTCACGAAACCCTGCCGCGCGAGGCCGGTCAGGCCCACGGCATTCGAGGCAATGCCCACGACACCGGTGAGGTTGGAGGCGATGTAGGGGACCGAGGCCATGATCCCGGCACTGAGGATCAGGATGACGAGGAAGGGCAGGATGAGGCTGACGGTCTCCACGTCACCGGGATCGGCGGAAGCATCCCCGATGGCCTCGGCGATGGCGACGATGATGCCCGCGGCGCCTGCTGCGGCGACCGGCATGAGCGCATAGCCGATGGTGGCGCGGGTCCAGGCCTCGAAGAGGGATTGGGTCGGCTTGAAGAGCGAGGTCACGATCATGAAGGGGGCGATCACGATCATCAATGCGAAGACGATGCGGGCGAAGGCGATGATCCCTGCGGTGACGGCGGCGAAGACGGCGGAGAGGACGAAGAAGATCGCGCCCAGGACCGCGCCGAAGACCCAGCCGGCGCGGTCGCCGATCGTGTCGCCATAGGCGGTGATGCGCGCGACCATATTGTCGAGGCTTTCATAGACCCCGGCTTCGTCGCCCGAGCCGGTGAGCGCGAGGATCGAGGCGCCGACAGAGTCCGGCACCCGCGTGACGATGTCATAGATGACGCTGAAATTATCCCAGCTCTGCGCGAAGATCCCCACCAGTGCCACTTTCATGCCGAAAGCAAAGCCGGTGCCGAAGGGCAGGGGGCGGAGCTGCATCACCGCATTGATCCCGAGGAGCACCACGAGGAGCGCGGCTCCGGGAGAGATGACGTCGCCGACGGCGCCAGAAGAGGAGACAAAGCCGTCCTGCGCCACGGTATCCACCGCGGCGTCGACCTGGCTCAGTATGTCGCGAATGATCCCCATCTACTCCGAACAGACCTCCATGACTCGCGTCTCGAGCGCGTCCGCCTTGGCGTAGAGCGCGAGCACGTTGAGCCGACCCGTGCGGCAAAGCATTTCCAGCGCGACAAGCTGCGCCTCGATCCTCGCATGTAGAGGGCGCCCAAGAGGCCGCCGAAAAGGCCGCCCATCCCGTCCACGATAAGGTCCCACATCGTGTCTTCGAGGGGAGCCAAAACCGGCGATCCCTGCATGCCGGAGTTCAGGACCGCGTCGATCCCGAATTCGACGATCTCCCAAAGCGCGCCCGCGCCGAGGGTCAACAGGAAGATCCCGGTCAGGTTCAGGACGAAGCCGGTTCTTATGCGGCAAGTCATTTTCAGCGCATAGATTGCTAAGAACGAAATGATCGCCAGCAGTCCGGAGTTTCCGAAGTGGATAGCTTTGTCGTAGAACGGCAGTGTGCCGTAGAGATCCAGGAAGCGGCCAAGCGTCATGTCGGTGACCAACCACCACAGAACGAATAGCTCTATCTCTACCGGAATGGTCAGCCTGGTGGAGTGCGCGACGAGAGAAGGTGCGAGGATGAGTGCCAGTGCGCTGAAGCAGAGAAGCCCGTAAAGGACCTCGCTCTGCAGAAGGTGAAAGGTGCCAGTCGCCAGAATGAGGGCCCGCATAATCCACGCGAGCCGGATTTCCCAAAGCGGCGCCATGCCGGAGGTGTAGCGATCTGTCGCAATGACGCCGGACCCGAAATGCTGCAGCGCCGCCTCCTCCCGGCGAGGCACCGAACCTTGGACGAAACCACGTTTCCTCACCATGGCCTGCGCGCGACAACTCTATCAAACCTCGGAATAAAACCGGGGACTTCGGTCATGTAACGACGATATGTGTCACCGAATTCGGTCAGCGCGGCGCGTTCCTCACCCTTGGCGAGCCGGATGTACATGATGACGAGAACCGGGAACATCGCGAGCGTGAGTAGCGTCGGCCATTGCAGCAGAAATCCGAACATGACGAGAATGAAGCCTAGGTATTGAGGGTGGCGCACATAGCCGTAGGCGCCCGCCGTCGCGAGTGTGGATCGTTGTTGGGCTTCATAAAGCACCTTCCAAGCGGCAGAGATCAGCACGAAGCCGCCCCCGATGAAGGCGAAGCTCAGCAAGTGGAACGGCCCGAAATGCGGGTTCGCCTTCCATCCAAATAGCATCTCGAGCAGATGCCCAGCATCGTGCGACAGCCAGTCCACGCCTGGATAATTGCTCTGAAGCCACCCTGAGAGCAGGTATATAGTAAGGGGGAACCCGTACATCTCCGTGAACAGCGCAACCAGAAACGCGCTGAATGCACCGAACGAGCGCCAGTCGCGGCGCGTTTTCGGCTTGAAGAAGCTGAAAGCGAAGAGAATGAATATTGCCGAGTTCAGAACCACCAGGAACCAAAGGCCGTAGGAGGGGGCGCTTTCAGTCATCATAACTGTGTCCGTTCCGCGAATTCAGTGTCCATGCCCGCCGGGCTTTTTGCCGCCACCCGGCTGCGCATCCTCTTCGTCGCGGACAGATTTGTGCTTTCCGTGCCCGCCATGCATGAAAAAATGCATGCCGAGGCAGAGGCCAAAAGCAAGCAGCAACGGGACTGCACCGATAAGATGCGCCCGATGTTCGGAGACAAGATAGAAACCACCCACTCCGAGGAAGACCAGCAGAACTACATTTGCCCGAGAGGCGAAGAAGCTGCGGCTATTCTTTTCATGGTCCATTCGTTTCTCCTGCGCTGTCCGCAGCGGCGCTGCGGGGTCCGGTGATGCTTCACGGGTTATCTCTGGTCGCCCACCCCCGCAGCTCATCCGAGCACATCGGCCGAGCGTGAGTCCGCGGCCACTTCACGGCGACTACTGGTCACCCCATCCAGGCGCGTTCGCTTGAGCAGCAGCGCATTGATTGCGACCAGCGCCGAGCTACCCGACATTGCCAGCGCCGCCACCTCTGGGCTGATCACAAGGGGATAGAAGACGCCGGCGGCGGCCGGGAAGGCGATCACGTTATAGGCGACCGCCCACAACAGGTTCTGATGCATCTTGCGGAGCGTTGCGCGCGACAATTCAATCGCACCTACGATGTCGTAGGGATCGCTCCTCATGAGCACCACGTCTGCGCTCTCCATCGCCACATCAGTGCCCGCGCCAATGGCGAAACCGACGTTGGCTTGGGTCAGCGCCGGAGCGTCATTCACGCCGTCGCCGACCATGCCGACACGCTTGCCTTCCGCTTGCAGCTCCTTGATCTTTTCGGCTTTCTGTCCCGGCAGGACATCAGCGAGAACGATGTCGATGCCAAGTTCCGAGGCGATCCGTCTCGCTGTGCCTTCGTTGTCGCCGGTCAACATTGCGACCGACACGCCGCGCTCCCGCAATTTGGCGACGGTCGCTTTCGCGCTGGGGCGCGGCGCGTCGGCAATCGCAATGATCCCGAGCATCCGTCCGTCCTGGGCTACATGCACCACCGTGCGCCCTTCGGCTTTCAGCCGTTCTGCTTGCGCGCCGAGCGAGTCGAGCGCAACATTCTCCTCGTCCATCAATCGACGGTTGCCCAGCAGGACTTTCCGTCCATCGATTTCAGCTTCCGCTCCCCTCCCTTCGAGATTGAGGAAGTTGTGCGCTTCCGGCACGTCGAGATCTTCAGCCCGCTTCACGATCGCAAGCGCCAAGGGATGATCCGAGCCGCGATCCACGGCCGCAGCGGCGCGCAATGCTTCTGCTTCGCTGCTATTCTCCGCGGCGATGACCTCGACCACACGCGGTTCGCCCATCGTCAATGTACCGGTTTTGTCGAAGACAATCGTATCGAGCTTGGTCGCCTCTTCAAGCGCGCCGGCGTTCTTGAAGAGAATTCCGTGGGTTGCACCGAGCCCGGTTCCAACCATGACCGCCATCGGCGTCGCTAGCCCCAGAGCGTCTGGACAGGCGATGACGAAGACCGTGATCGTCAAGGTCAATGCGAATAGTAGCGGCTCGCCGACCCACCAGAACCAGACGCCAAAAGTAGCAAGCCCGATAAGGATGGCGATCAGCACCAGCCATTGGGAGGCGCGGTCAGCGAGGAGCTGGGCCGGCGCCTTGGAGTTTTGTGCCTCTTGCACCAGCTTGACGATCTGTGCCAGCGCCGTGTCGGCCCCAACTTTGGTGGCGCGGTAGCGGAAACTGCCGCTCTTGTTGATAGTGGCGCCGATCACTTGGTCGCCCTGGCCCTTGTTCACCGGCATCGACTCGCCGGTCAGCATGGACTCATCCACCAGCGACTCTCCCTCGATGACCTCCCCATCGACAGGGATTTTGTTTCCCGGGCGGATGATCACAGTCTCGCCGGCCTGTACCTCCGAAGTGGGCACTTCGACCTCGGTGCCCTCGCGCAGGACCGTCGCCATTGGCGGTGCGAGATCAAGTAGCGCCCGGATTGCCGCGGAGGCGCCCGCCCGGGCACGCATCTCAAGCCAATGCCCGAGCAGGATGAAGACGAGCAGTACTGCGACCGCCTCGTAGAACTGCACGCCAGGGAAGAAGAAAGTCGAGCCAACGCTAAAAACATAGCCGGTGCCCACCGACAGCACGACGAGCACTGCCATGTTGAGCGCGCCATTGCGCAGGGCTCGCCAAGCAGCGGTAAAGAAGGGCCAACTTGGATAGACGATCGCGATGCTGCCGAGAAAGAACAGCCACAGGTCGAGGTCGAGACCGAAAGGCGGCGCTGGCGGCGTAAACATGCCACCCATAGGGGAATAAATGAAGATCGGTATCGTGAAGACCAACGCGATCCAGAAACGATTGCGCATGTCCCGAACCATGGCGGACATGTCCATGCCGGCACTATGGCCCATCTCGTGCGCCATCTCGTCGTGAGCCGCAGACACCCCTCGGTGGCCCGCGTGGCTCGTTTGCGAGGGCAGCACCGCCGTAGGGCCCGATGCCGCCGGTTCGCAAACATGCCGCGGATGCACGCTCCCACGGCAGCGAAAACCGCAAGAATTCAACTTGCGCTTCAAGCTCTCGACGTTCGTGACTGATTCATCAAAGTCAACGGTCACGCTGCCGGAAGCGGGGTTTGCCGAGGCCCGGCGGACACCCTTCTCAGTGCTCAGCTGCTTCTCGACCGCGAGATGATCAAGCTCTTCGAAAAGGTCGCTGACCTCCAATGTTACTTTAGTCAAGGCCAGACTCCTCGGGCGCGCCATTCGATGTGGGATGGACATGAGTTGCGGGTCGACAGGCGCCGCGATGCGCGACACCTGTCCTGTCCGACGAAGCTTTTGGTCAGTTGCCGCAGCAGCAGCCCTTCGATGCACCGCGCGCGTCTTCCGGCCGCTGTTGTCTGGAAGACTGTTCGGGCCGGACTGAGGGCGCCTCTGACTTGACCGGAGGATGACCTCCCTGTCCGCAGCAGGAGGGTTCGGTCGGGTCAGCCGAACCGGAGGTGGTAGTTTTCGATTCCGTGTTCATTGCCGTTGTCCTTCATATGTGTCGGGGTGGAGCGAGAGCCATTCATCCTGAATGGAGCCACCATCCTGAGCTACAGACGAAGCAGGAAGGACAACATTACAGTCCGGATGCGCGCGCGAGCTCTTCGCGGCGGCGACGCGTGCGTTCCGCCTCTTCGCAGTGACAGTCGAGGAAGCCGTGGATCGGACAGGTCAGGCACATCTCCTCAAGCCGCTTTTTCAGCGCTTGGCGGCCGCGATGGAGCCTGACCGTGATGTTGTTCAGCGAAATTCCGAGGCTTGCCGCCACCCGTTCCCGGGGCTCTCCCAGCAGGTCGACTCGCCAGATCACCTCGGCGTATTCCGGTTTGAGCGTGGGCAAGAGCTTGTAAAGGCAATTGCACACCGCTTCGTCGAGTTCTTCATCAGGCTCGATCTTGAAACCTTCAAGATCAGTCGGGTTCGTTACGGCCTCCCGCTGTCGTCGTCTGGCGGAGCGACGCTGATGGTCAATGACCGTCGTGGCGAGGATCCGGCTCAGCCAGCCACGGACCGTGCGGACATCACGCAATTGGCTCGATCGCTCAATTGCCTTCAGCATGAATGCCTGCAGGACATCCTCTGCGGCTTCGGAATTGCCGAGCCGCCGTTGCAGAAAGCCCAGAATCTGCCGACGACTCTCCACAAGTGCACGGCGCACGGCAGCATCCGTTTCCTTCGCAGCTGCGTCACCGTCGTTATCGGTCTCCGAGCGGTCGTCCGGATCATCGCAAGTCATCTTCCACCTCTAATCCTTTAGCTACCCAGATGAGACGAATAAGCGACTGAGTCCTTACACGGACTGGGGTCGATACAAACGCCGAAATTCGAAGCAGGCAGCAACACTTTCTTTCCAATTTTCGGATCGTGACGTGTAAGGCGCGCTCAATCTGAGCGTCTGTTTTCGGTAACACGCTGCCCGTCAGCTCGTTTGGCCGGTAGGCAGTACCAATCGTTCAGCCGGTAGCCCTCGGGTGCCATTGGGTCACCGATGGAGTGCCCGCAGAAGTGCCGATAGGGGATTTTGATGCGCGTCTTGTTCGTCACCTCCGAATGTCATCCGCTGGTTAAGACCGGCGGGCTTGCCGACGTGTCCGCGGCCCTGCCGGCCACCTTGGCCGCACTCGGGGTCGACATTCGCCTGATGATGCCTGGCTATTCGGAGGTGCTGGACCGGGTTGAGCATGTAGGACCCGCGATACCGCTTGAGGAATTGGCGGGCGCGGGTCGCGCCCGGCTTCTGCCAGCTCGATCTCCGGATTCTGGCGTGCCCCTATGGCTGGTCGATTGTCCTAGGCTCTATTGCAGGGACGGCGGCCCCTATCAGGATCCGGATGGCAACGACTGGCAGGACAACGGTCGCCGTTTTGCTGTGCTGTGCCAGACTGCTGCGCGGGTCGCGCGCGCCGCAGCGGGACTCAATTGGCAGCCGCATCTGGTTCACACGAATGACTGGCACACTGGACCAGTGTCGCTGTTGCTCGCCGACACCGCGGGATCGCGTCCAGCGACTATCTTCACCGTTCACAATCTAGCCTTCCAGGGCCTGTTCCCCGCGGAGGAAATGCCGAAACTGGGCCTCCCCGCAGACAGCCTCTCGCCCGAGGGAATTGAATTCTATGGTCGCATCTCCTTCCTGAAAGCTGGGCTTCGCTATGCCGATCGCCTGACCACGGTCGGCCGAACCTACGCACGCGAAATACAAACGCCAGAGTTCGGCTGCGGGCTGGACGGGCTGCTCCGCCAGCGCTCCGAGCATCTGTTGGGAATTCCTAATGGCGCCGATTATGGTCTCTGGGATCCCAAGACGGACCCGAACCTCCCGGCGCCGTATAGTTTGGGCAACATCAGCGGCAAGCGAGATTGTAAGGCGACGTTGCAACGCGATGTCGGTCTTGACGTGGAGCCGGAAACAGCCGTCCTCGCGTTTGTCAGCCGCCTGACAGAGCAAAAGATGGCTGACATAGTCGCTGAGGCCGTCCCGTGGCTGATTGCAGAGGGGGCCCAGTTTGCGTTGCACGGACAAGGCGACCGTGCCTTGGAAAAGCGGTTCAAGACATTGGCTGATCAGTATCCGGGCCGCGTCTCTGTACGGATTGGCTACGAAGAGCGATCCACGCGTCGCCTGCTTGCGGGCGCCGACATCCTGCTCCACCCTTCGCGTTTTGAACCATTCGGCTTGGTTCCGATCTACGCTCTGCGCTACGGGACGCTACCGCTTGTGCGAAAGGTCGGCGGGCTGGCCGATAGCATTGTCGATTGTTCCGCGCAGCGGGCCGATAGTGAAGCGACAGGGTTCGCATTTTCAGGCGTCGCCCTCGATAACCTTTTGGTCTGCTTGAGAAGGGCCCTCAACAAATTCCAGCAGCCGGTGGTGTGGCGCCGGATGCAACATCACGCGATGCGGCAGGACTTCGGCTGGCGAAACCCGGCTGACGAATATTTCAAGCTCTATCAGTCGCTGACCGAATCTCGCGCAGGGCAAGACTTCTCGGAGTCAAGGTTTGGGAATGACGAGTCGCTCGACCTGACTGTCCTGCCGTCTCCCTCGCCGATGCAAGGACGGACAGCGAGGGGCTGAACTTGCCACCCACTCAGAAAAGGAGACACATCATGAGTGACGATATGAACGCGAAAATCCAGGAGCGCGCATACGCAATCTGGGAGCGGGAGGACCGGCCCGAAGGCAAACACCTCGACCATTGGTTCTGCGCACAGTCGGAGATAGAGGTGGAAAGTGCGTCGGACGGGGGACAGTCGGCGTCCGCAGATGCCGCGGAGTCCAATTCCGGAGGGAGTGGCCGCGAGAAGAAGCGGTCAAGCTGAGCCGTTGAGGTACCGGTCGCTCCTTAAAGCCTGCCTCTTGATCGATCAAAGAGCAAGGATCGGGTTGGTGTGACCGGGCCTTAGGAAGCTTTTGGTCGGGGTTAGAGGCGCTAGGGTCTGTACCCAATAGGGATTCACATAGGGATTCACGCGCGGCGTGAGTTGTGATTCAAGGTTTCGGCGCAGGAGGTCTTGATGAAGCAACGGCAGTTGACGCGTGGGCGCAAGGGCGCGCATCGTGTCGATGACCGGCGCGTGATCTCAGGTATTGTTCATATGCTCAAGAGTGGGGCGCGCTGGCGCGACTGTCCGCCGGAATACGGGCCTTACACGACGATCTACAATCGCTTCAACCGCTGGAGCCGGCAGGGTGTCTGGCTGGCCATGTTCGAGGTGCTGACCGGCCATAAGGGGATCTGGGGCACGGTCGCGATCGACGCCACCCACATCAAGGCGCACCGCTCGGCGGGCGGCGCAAAAAGGGGGGCCTTTGCGCAAGCCATCGGCGTCTCGCGCGGCGGCCGCACCAGCAAGCTCCACGGACTGACCGACAGCCGGGGCCGGCCGCGCCTGCTCATGGTCTCGGCCGGCAACATCAATGACATGACCATGGCCGGAGCCCTGATCGAAAAGGCCGAGGGACGATACGACCGGCTCATCGCCGACCGCGGCTACGACACCAACGCCATCCGCGCCGCCATCGCGGCCCAGGGCGCCGAGGTCGTCATCCCATCCACGACAAGCCGACGCGCCCCAATCCCCTACGACCGCGATGCCTACAAGGTCCGAAACCTCGTCGAGCGTCTCTGGTGTCGCCTAAAAGACTGGCGGCGCATCGCAACACGATACGACAAGCTCGCCAGAAACTTCCTCGCCGCAGCCCCTCATCGCTGCAACTATCATATACTGGTGCAATTGAGTCCGGACCCTAGTCAGCCACGCCCCTCGCCGATCTCGTGCCGTAACGGGAGACGAGACCAACCGCGAGGATGACGAGGACAATGCCCGCCAGTTGCGTCCACTCCAGGGTTTCATCAAAAAATAGTGCACCGATCGTAAGCCCGAAAATCGGGATCAATAAGCTAAAGGCATTGGCCCCGTTGAGCGGCGTTTTCTCAAGCACTGAGAACCATAGCCAGTAGACGAGCGCAGTTCCGAGGAGGCTGAGGGCGAGCAGTATGCCAACGAAGGTAAGCGACCATGTGACCGCTGTCGGCTCCTCCGTTCCACAGGCGATAAGAATGAGGGGGATGCTGCCAATCAGCATCTGCAATCCCATGGCCATCAGGGGATCGACCTGGCCGGCGATGCGTTTTATCACGACGTTGCTTATGGTGACGCCCAGCGCGGCAAGGATGATGTAGGCAACGCCGAAGATATAGGTCTGCTGACCTGTGGCAACAACCTGAGGCGCGGCAATGATGAGAATGCCAATAAAGCCCAACAGAAGCCCGATTTTTCCGATTATTGTGAGTCGCTCATGAAGGATCAGACTTGCCAGAATTGCAGCTAGCATTGGCTGGGTGTTAGCGATCACCGTGGCGATGCCGGGCGAGACGAACTCAGCGGCATGAAACATCCCAAGGAAGCCGAGGCTTGTCGCTCCAAATCCTACGACGGCGACCATCACCCAGTGCGCCAATCGCTTCGGCAGCGGCCGGTGCAGCGCCAGCGCGAGCAGTGTCAGGGTAAGGCCCGCTAGTAGTGCCCGCATTGCGGCGAAGGTTAGATGCGGAGCGAGGTCCAGGCCGGCAGTGATGAGCGGAAAGCAGGCAGCCCAAAGTAGCATGACCAGAATGATCTGCGCGATCGTTAGGGCGGTCATCCCTGATGACTCGGTTGTTCTTGCCGTCCGCCGAGAAGCTGCCTGACGATATCATATGCAGGAGTCATGATTCCATAATGATCGGCGCTTCGCTGCCGAGGACAACTAGCCTGCGGCCCTGGATATTCAGTAGCGCCCGCCGGCTTGATGGTTTGTTCAGTTTTTTGCAGCAGCGGTGAACGCCTTTTTCGACATTCTTTCATGGCGCGAGTACACCGCTCTTCGCATAGGTGTCATGGTATTGGAGGACAATGTCTGGGTTGACGAGAAGCGCCGAATTATCTTTGTCGTCGTAGTGTAGGCGCACCAACAGATCTTTGATGAGATTGGTGCGTGCCAAGTGCTTATCATCTGCGCGCACGATGGTCCAAGGTGTGACCGGGTTATGAGTGCGCGCGAACATCTCGTTCCGAGCTTGGCTGTAAGCAGCCCAGTTCTCGATGGCCTTGGAGTCGATGGGACTGATTTTCCACTGCTTAAGCGGATCATCGCGGCGGTCTTTCAGTCGCCGCTTTTGTTCGGCCCTGCTAATGTCGAGATAATATTTGAAAAGCTTGATGCCGGATTTGACAAGCATATGCTCGAACTCGAGCACTGTCTGCATAAACTCTTCATACTGATCTTCGGTGCAAAAGCCCATCACGCGCTCAACTCCAGCGCGATTGTACCAGCTTCTATTGAAGAGTACGAACTCCTGTTGGGATGGCAGATGTGGGACGTAACGCTCAAAATACCATCCGCCACGCTCACGGTCAGACGGTTTGCCCAAAGCGACGACACGGGTCTCACGCGGACTCAGATGGCGGACAATGCGCTTGATCACACCATCTTTTCCTGCGGTGTCACGACCTTCGATCAAAACGAGGATCTTATCGTTGCAACTGATGAGGTGCTTCTGAAGCTTTACGAGTTCGACTTGCAGGCCGTGGATGGTGGTTCGGTAGTCGCCCTCCGCATTTCGGTCGCTGGCAGCTGATGGCACATTCGGCAACGCGCTCTGGATGTTTTTCTTGCTCATGGGAAAGCTCCGTGGCTAGGCAATATAGCGCGGGCCGTATCGTTGGATGGATACGGCCCGCCCCAAGCGTCGATCAATGAGACGCTTCAGCCCAAGCGGTATTACACGCTGATTCGTCTCGCCCGCCCTGAGGGCGGCAGTACGGGTCGAGAACGCAATCGCAGCAACCGGATCCGCTTACGCAACACGCCCCGCAGTGCTGCTCTATCTTTTCTTTCAGTGCGCGGCGCGCGCGATGCAGCCGGACACCGATGTTGTTGGTGGTGAGACCGAGGTCGATTGCGATCCGCTCGCGCGGTTCCCAGTCGAGGTCGGCCCGGCGAATGATCTCTGCATAGTCTGGCCGGAGCGTCAGAACGAGGTTCCGGATGCAGCAGCAAGGATTTTCAGGCTGCACTATTTCCAGTGCAGCCGCCGGTTCAGCTGTCTCTGCTTCGTATGCGATCTCGAGCCGTTGCCGCGTTGCCCGGCGCCGATAGTAATCGGTTAGCGTATTCCGTAAGACTCGACTGAGCCAAGCGTCGATCTTGGCGGTGCTTTGAGGCTTGTCGGCGGCTCGAACCACCTTGAGGCAGAAGTCCTGGAAGGCATCTTCGGCATCCTCCTGACGGCTCAGGCGCCCTCGGAAAAAGCGCATAAATTGTGATCGGCACTCCGTGAGACGCTGAATAGTAGCAACGTCGGGAGCGACGCTTTGGGGCGGAAAGGAATCCGGGCGTGGAAAGGCTGTCATGTTGGTGACTCCATGCGCAATGTTCGGTTAAGGGGTGTTGCGACGCGTGCGGAGGGCATCGAAGCCCGCCAACGCGTCGATCAGATGTGCGCAGGGAGACGAGGTGGACGGAATTGACGGTCGCTATTCGTGGACCGGTGATAACGTGGCGGCCCGGGAAGCCAACTTCCGGACCTCGGTGCGTGGAAGACAGCCGAAGAGCCCACCGGCAAGAAAGTGCAGGAAGCGTGCGAGTGGCAATGGCTTGCGGCAGGCGCCGCGCCAAGCGTTGCATCACTAGATGAATCAGAGCTGAGTAGTATATCGCTCGCCAGAGCCGTCTGCTTCCCGGACTGTGAAGGCTCGGTATGGGCCGTGTGCAAACTCAGACCGGCTAAGATAAGCAAGAGCAGAAGAAGCGTCACCCAAGCTCGGGGCGTGGTTCGTCTGAATCGCTCTTGATTGTTGTGGTACATCGATCTCGCACAGATCATCCGTTCTCGCGTTAGCCTACACCACGAATAGGGCTTCCTTCTTGATCGAGATCAAGTCGGCGATGTCTGTATGGAATTCCTGAGATCGGTGAGGAGCCCTCTTGGATTCCGCCATGTTAGTCTAGTCCGTCAGAATTTCGATCCAATCGCTCGCATTTCGCGACGCATTCCGATGTAGAGTCATTCAACATCCTCTCATCGGAAAGGCCCCGTGCCGAACGACAGGACGGCGGCTGCCCCGGCAGCCATGCCATAGGCAATTTCCGCTTCTGGGTCGCGCGCTTTTGCCAAGCCGAGGGTAATGGCCGCGACGAAGCTGTCGCCGGCGCCAACGGGGCTCTTTGCAACGACCCGAGGCGCGTCGAGACGTAGGGTGCCTTCGCTGGTCGCGAGCAGCGCACCGTCACGGTCCAGAGGACACGTGATCAGCTCCGCCGCTCCCGAACCGATTAGCTCTCGGACCGCTTGTTCCTGCGGGGCTGGGTCGCGAAGTTTTTGTTCCACCAATGTCTCGACTTTGCCGAGATTAGGTTTCACCCGGCGGACGTCGCGTGCGAGCTCCGATCCGGAGGGCACTCCCCGAGGTGTCAAGTACAAGTATGGCGCTCTTGCGGCGGGTCAGTTCCGCGACGGTTGCGTAAAATTCCTCGGGGATCCACGCGGCAGACGGCCGCTTGCGACGAGGTAGCAGTATTCGAGATCCTCCAGTGAGGTGAGGAATGCTTGCCATTCCGACTCCAGTGCCAAGGGCCCGGAGGGGACGAAGCGGGTTGCTGCGGGGGCGATCTCTTATAAACAGCGTGGCTGAGCCGAGTGTGGTTCTGGATCTAGATGCGCTTCCGGGGGATGGGGACTGCGTCGAGCAGGTTGTCGAGTAGGCCGCCTATCGCGCCGCCTGCGAGATAGCCGGCGAGCGTCGGACCACCCAATTCTTGGAGCCGCGCGCGACATTGATGCCGCCGCCACCGGGGTCGCAGTGTACTTCAAGGGTCCTTATATTCTGGATAGGATTCGGCGGTGCCATCGACCGACGGCTTCAACGTCAGTGTGACCGTCTCCATCCCATAACTCTTCAGGTCGAGTATGCTACTGGCTGGCGGGGCAGTTCAAGGGTGCTATGGCGACAGGCTTTCTCGGACGACAAGGCGTCGCGAACCTGTGGTGACAGCCGTGGTGTGGACCTGCGCGGCTATCGGAGAAAGATGGCGCTCGTACGCGTCCGTTAAGCCTCCGCATCACGACATACCCGGTTAGCGCACATGCGCGACACACTTTCTATTCAGGGGGGCGGCGCCATTCCAACGGCGAAGTTTTGGCCGCCTAACTGTAAAGTCAGCGCCATACTCAACGTCCTTATGTTCGACATGCGTGCGCGGACAGGTGGCCGTTTTCTCATGATCAACAAATCTGTAGTCCATGTTTTTGGGTTCTTCGGAAGTGCCTGTGCAGCTTGTTGGCGGAGCATCGAAGCGCCCCTTGTTTTCATGGTTGGTCCGCGACGAACCCAGAATGACTCTGACAGAGCCTATGTCCGCTGCAGGTGAGCAAGGGGAAAGCGAGAGCTTCGAATGCCTATTGACTGGCGAAACCTTCGTCACTTCGTCGCAACCGCCGAGAACGGGAGTTTCCGCAGGGCGGCAAACGTCCTGCATATGCGACAGTCCAGCGTCAGCCGTGCAGTTCGGCAACTTGAAGATGCACTGGGCGTATCGCTGTTCGAACGACGTGTCTCAGGTGCAAAGCTGACTGACGCCGGACATCGCCTGCTTAGGGATGTGCGACCGGCGCTGGAACAGCTCGAGCTTGCGCGCAAGGTAGCGAGTGCCGGTGGACGTGGGGAGATCGGTGTGCTGCGCGTGGGAATTCTCACCTCGCTCGCCGGTGGGTTTCTACGGAAACTAGTTTGTCGCTACGCGGTGCAGCATCCTGAAATCGAGGTCGATATCCGGGATGGAGGTCGTGACGAGCATGTCTATGCGATCAGGAGGCGAGATTTGGATGTGGCGTTTCTATCCGGCGAAGGCGGTCTTGCTGATTGTGAAATCTCTCCGCTTTGGAAAGAGCGTGTACACGTCGCACTTGCTGAGGGACATGAACTGGCTGACAGACGGCAGCTCGACTGGTCTGACTTGCGAAGCGAGCGCTTTATAGTAACTCGGCGTGCACCCGGACCCGAGGTGCATGACTATATCATCCGTCGGGCTGCCGACTACAGCACCTATCCGGAAGTTATGTTTAAAGCGGTGGTGCAGGAGATATAGCGCGACAATCTGGATGAGACGCTGGCGACAATCAGGATGAGATTCTATGTCGCGGCATTGGTGAGGTTATCATCCTGATTGTCGCTTGCAAGATTTTCTTCGCCTGTTGTTTGTCGTTCCGCGTCAATCATGGGGGTGTTGTTGATTGTCGCGTATGAAGCAGGCCTGCCTCTCTTGCGTTTTGCCTCCATTGCGGAGCGCCGTCTGTAGCTTTCCACGTTCATCTCGAAGATGGTCGCATGGTGGACCAGCCTGTCGACGGCGGCGAGCGTCATTGCGGGGTCTGGGAAGACCTTGTTCCATTCGCCGAAGGGCTGATTGGCGGTGATCATGATGGACCGCCTCTCGTATCGCGCCGAGATCAGCTCGAAGAGGACGCTGGTTTCGGCCTGATCCTTGGTGACATAGGCGAGATCGTCGAGGATGATCAGGTCGAACTTGTCCAGTTTTGCAATGGCGGCCTCGAGCTGCAGTTCCCTGCGGGCCACCTGAAGCTTCTGGACGAGATCTGTGGTTCTCGTGAAGAGCACCCGCCAGCCGTTCTCGATCAGTGTCAGGCCAATGGCGGCCGCGAGATGGGATTTGCCGCCGCCGGGCGGTCCGAACATCAGGACATTGGCGCCCTTGGCCAGCCAGCTATCTCCCGCCGCCATGGCCATGACCTGTGCTTTCGAGATCATTGGAACGGCGTCGAAGTCGAAGCTGTCCATTGTCTTTCCGGGCGGCAGGTGCGCTTCGGCAAGATGTCGGGCGATCCTGCGGTGGGCGCGTTCGGCCAGTTCGTGCTCCGCAATAGCGGCCAGGAAGCGGGCGGCCGGCCAGCCCTCCCGGTCAGCCTGTTCGGCAAATTGCGGCCAGAGCATCTTGATGGTCGGCAGCCGCAGGTCGTTCAGCATGATGGAGAGGCGGGCCTCATCGACGGTATGGGCGTTCGTCATGCCGGTACTCCTGCTGCATCCGCCGTTTTGACAAGCGCTTCATAGCTGTCCAGAGACACGGATTGCACGGTGACGGCCGGCAGACTGCCTGCGTGCGGTGTGAACTTCCCTCGCAAGGCGACAAGGTCCGGAAGTCCACCGTCCCCGAGAACCCGGCTCAGCTCTCTGGCCAGTTCCGCCTCACAGCCGCGATCATGCGCCAGGGCAAGCAGTTCGACTGTGATCTTGCAGGCCTGCCGTTCGGGCAGCCGGTCGATGAGCGCTTCGAAGGCCCGGCGGTATTCCTGGCGCGGAAAGAGCTTGTCGCGATAGACCAGCCTCGACAGCGCCATGGGCTTTCTGCGCAGCGAATGGATGACATGGTGATAGTTCACGACCTGGTCATGCTTGCCGTTGGCCCTGGCCCGCCCTCTGGGCAGGGTCAGCAGGAGGGTGCCGCCGGTGAAGACCTCAAGGCGATTGTCGAACAGGCGCACGCGCAGCCTGTGCCCGATCAGGCGGGAGGGCACGGTGTAGAAGACCTTGCGCAAGGTGAAGCCGCCGGTGCTGGAAACGGTGACGATCACCTCCTCGAAGTCCGTGGTGCGGCGCGCGGGCAGCCCCTGCAGATAGGACCGTTCGGCTGCGATACGCTTGCCGCGGGCAGCATTGCGGCGCCCCACGATCTCGTCAATGAAGGCGCGGTAGCCATCGAGATCGTCGAAATCGGCGCAGCCCCGCATCAACAGCGCATCCCGGATCGCGCTCTTGAGATGGCCGTGGGCGCTTTCGATCGAGCCGTTCTCATGCGCCACCCCCTTGTTGTTGCGGGTCGGCGTCATCCGGTAATGGGCGCACAGGGCATCATAGCGCGTCGTGAGATCCGCCCGCGCGTCGGCATCGAGGTTGCGAAAAGCCGCCGACAGACTGTCGCTGCGATGGGAAGACGGCGCGCCGCCCACCGACCAGAGCGCATTCTGCAACCCTTCGGCCAGGGCGACAAAGCTCTCTCCGCCGAGGATGACATGGGCATGCTCGAAGCCCGACCACGGCAGGCGGAAGTGGTAGAGCAGGTGATCCAGGGGCTGACCGGCAATGGTCACGCCGAGCGCCCCCATGTCGGTGAAATCCGACAGTGCGAGCCGGCCGGGCTCGTGAACCTGTCTAAAGATCACCTCCTGTTCCTCGCCATGCACCGCCCGCCAGGCCCGGATCCGCCGTTCCAGCGTCCGGCGGATACCCGGCGACAGGTCAGGGTGGCGGCGCAGCATCTCCTCGAAAATTGCGACCGGCCGAAGACCCGGGGCTGATTGCAAAAGCGGGACGACTTCAGCGTCGAAAATGTGCTCAAGCGGGTCCGGGCGCCGCCGGCTTCGCGGGCGCGCCCTCTGCGATGGCAGTTGGGGATCTTTCGAAATGCGGTATCCGCTCGCCCGGCTCATCCCGGCCCTGGCCGCGGCGACTTCGATGGGGTGGTCCTGTCTCAGCTTCATGAAAAGTCTCGTCTGTTGATCGGTTACATGGCGCCCCGGCACAAAGATGGTTCTCCATTCCTGAAAACCACAAGCCTACCGGGCCGACCGCGATCACAGACCCCAAAAACGAGCGAAGCGTCGTGCGTGTGCCTCCGGTCGGGCTACGCCCTCCCTACGACACACGCACGACGCAACGTCTCATCCTGTTTGTCGCGGAATCTCATCTTGATTGTCGTGCCGCAAGGAGACTCTGATGAATCTGGTTGCCCTTCGACAGGGCATCACATTGGTGTCTGCGGCTTGGGTGGATGTGAAGCTCCCCCATCTCGTACTGCGTCCGTTAACAGATCCTGCCGACATTGTTCCGTTCAGTGCCGTCTGGTCCCGCCATAACGACAATCCCGCGCTACGGCGCTTTATCAGCGTTGCGCACACGCTGGCCGGACGCGTTCGTCGTGGCTCTTCCGATTGGTCTGAGGAAGCACTTGGGCTCACGACGATCGAATCTGGATTTTCCGCAAGCGGGCAAAGGCACGATCCGTCGCCATGAACCGTTGCAGCATAGGCGCAATCAGCTTCGCTGGTTCGGGCGTCGCCTGTCCGGTCTCGCGCGCCATCACGGCGGCATAGTCGAGCAAATCACGATGCACGTCCGGTGCAAGCTCCACAGTCAGCTTGACGGGTTTGTCATCCGGAACGGATGAGAGCTTCAGTTTGGTGGTCATGACTCAGCCTCCATAGGGTTCGAGGACGAGATCGCGGGTAACGATGACGCGCACGGGGAAGCCCGGTCGGATCGTCAGTGTCGGTGCGACCTGCAACTGGCGCTGGACGATCTGCTGGCCTGCGTCGTTGATCGTGTCCTGGGCACCGTTGCGGATCGCCTGGATAAGGCGTTCGTCATCATCCATTGTGAGTTCAGCCCCGACAGCCAACAGTGTCGAAAGGCCGGCGGCCTTAGCCAGATCCCACCAGTGATAATCGACCCCATCCTCGAGTCCCGCATAGCCCTGCGTGTCAGCACCGGGCTGGCGTTCGAGAACAATCGAATGTCCGTTGGGGAAGATCAGCCGATTCCAGGCGAGGAGTACACGCCGGTCGCCGAAACCCACGTCATTACTGTACTCGCCGATGATGCGCGTGCCTTGCGGGATCAGCACCATGCTGCCGGTGGGACTGTCATAGATGTGGTGGGTGACCTGCGCCGTGATTTGACCGGGAAGATCCGAGCGGATGCCGGTAATCAGAACGGCCGGTATGACGGACCCTGCCTGCAGGATGAAGGGAGACGCCGGCGGAATGACGCGGTCGAGCGCCACGGTACGCCGGTCAACCGGGGCGTTGAGGAAGGCGAGATCGTTGTTCTGTGTGGCGCCCGGTTGGTTGCCGAGATTGAGCCCAGCAAGGTTTTGTCCCGAGGTTTCCCGGGTGGCGCCTGGTGCGGTCTGGAAGAAGACCCGGCTGGTGCGCGCGGCTTCTTCCTCGGCTAGGCGGCGCTGTTCCTCCGGATCGACGGCCGGTGCATTGATCGTCGGCGGCGGAACGGGCTGTCCCCGCTCTTGCGCATCGAGGATCGGGCGGCCGAGATCGCCGGGAAGTGGCGGACCGAGCACCGGACCGGTGTAGTCGCTGGGCAGCTCGTTTAATCCATCGGCGGTATTGCGGTTCTCGGTCGAATAAAGTTCGTCGCTGCCAGCGCCATTGTCGGGCGTCTGAAGCGCGTAGATCAGGGCGCCGCCGACCCCGAGCGCTCCGACCAGACCGAGGCCGGCGAGAACCCGGCGCGAGAGCCGCGTGACGCGCGGCGGGGTTCCCCGGAGGCGCATCGGTTCGGTCGTATCGTCGGCCGGTGCCTCGAGCGGCATATCGTCCTCCCTGGTCTTGTCGATGTCACTCATGATCCGGGCCTCCCGTCGGTGCGCACGATCCTGACGGTCTGCTGGCGATCGCCACTGCCGAGCCGCAGTTCGGCCGCCGCGAAGATGCGGTCCACGATCAGGATGTTTTGGTAGATGCGGCTATTGACGATTTCCGGCTCGCCATCCGACCCGAGGACGAAGAGCGGCGGCATCTCGCCCTGCACGATCCCGGCTGGGAAGACGATATAGACACGTCTCCCGTCATCGAAGACCGAGACCGGCCGCCAGGGCGGGCTGTCACCCTGCAATCCGTAGCGGTAGTGGCGGGCCGATGCGGCCGGGATCCTCGGTGTTGTGGGCGTGGCGCGCTGCGTGGCGGGCGGTTGCGGATAGGCCCAGGCGACGGCGGGCATGTAGGGATCGTCGCGCGATCGCAGCTCGATCATGTAGGTGCGTCGATCGGTGGTGATGACGAGGTTGGTCACGATGTCCGGTCGCGTCGGCTTGACGAGGATATGAACGCGCCGGGATGTTCCCGAGCCGCTCTCCGTGTCGCCGATGATCCAGCGGGCGGTATCGCCGGCGGCGATGGGACCGGCGCCGGTCAACGCTTCGCCTGGTTCAAGCGCGATGTTGGTGATCTGGCCGGGCGCGGCATAGACCTGATAGAGCGCCCCCTCGCTCCAGGGATAAATCTGGATGGCGTTGTAATAGCCCTCCCGGCGAGGCTCGACTCGGGCGGCCACATTGGCATTCTCGACTTGTCCCGTTGGTGTGGAAGATGCCTGTCCACCTCGCGCGACCGTCCAGGCCGGCGGCGTATGGAGCGGCCGCGGCCGTTCATCGACCGTGGGTCGCTCGACCGTGGGCAGCGGCGGCACGCTGTCATCGTAGCTGATCTCCGGCGGGCGATAGGTGGCGCATCCGGCGAGCGCCGATGCGGAAATCAGCACAAGCGGCAATGCGGTTTTACGGAGAACCGGAAGCGCGGGCTTGCGGACAATCGTGCTCATTGCCCCATCTCCCGCGACCAGTTGATGGCATTGACGTAGATGCCGAGCGGGTTGGCGCGCAGCCTCTCGGCGTCGCGCGGCGGCTGGATGACGATGGTCAGGATTGCGGTCCATCGCTCTGTCGTAGACAACTGGCCGTTCTCATAGTGTCGCTCCGTCCAGGCGACGCGGAAGGAATTCGGCGAGGCGCGAATGACGCTGGAGACCTCCACCGCGATCTGCTGACGTCCAACCCGTGTGAACGGGTCGTTGGCGCGGGCATAGTCATTGAGGGCGATTGCGCCGCGATCGGTGGTGAACTCGTAAGCGCGCAGCCAGTTCTGGCGCACGATGATTGCGTCAGCGGGGATCGCGCGCACCTGCTCGATAAAGTGTGCGAGATGGAAGGCGATCTGCGGATCGCTTGGCTCGAAGCTGGCGTCCGCGGGGCCGACAGCATGGGCTTCGCCGAGATTGTCGACTTCGACGACCCAGGGCACGACGTTGCCGGTCGTGGACTGCCAGACCAGGGCGCTTGCGAAGCCGCCGGAGAGGATCAGGCAGCCGAACGCCATCAGACGCCAGTTGCGGGCCTGCACGCGGGCGGAACCGATGCGTTCGTCCCAGACCTGGGCCGCACGCTGATACGGAGTCTCAGGCTCAGCGGATTTGCCGTAGTGGGTGGTGGATCGTTTGAAGAAGCTCATGAGCGGTTCCCCTCGGAAAGATTGACAGAACTGGCGCCGCCATGGCTGTCGCCGGAGCGCACGGCATGCGCGGCGGCCTGGACGCCGTGAGAGAGGCGCTGCGAGCGCTTCATGCGCTTCGCCCAGTCAGGCGCACCGTCGGTTGGTGTGGATGGAATGGCGGTGGAATCCGCCGTGTTGGCGGTATCGCCCAGTGTCCCGCCGCTGGTCTCGAAGGCCGACCGGGCGCCCGACTGAAAACTTTGTTTCATGCTGCCGGACGCTCTGGCCGCGGCGCTCCGCAACGGCGATGTCGCGGCCTTCGCGCCGGTGCTCGCCACCGCGCCGAAACCGGAAGCAACGCCGGCCGCGCCGGATTGACCGGCCGATCCGAGACTGTAGGCGGTTGCCGCTCCACCTGCCGCAGCGGCGCCGCCGCGCGCAGCGGCCGCCGTGCCGGAGAGCGCCATGCCGCCGCCTCTGGCGGCGAGACCCGCAGCACCCGCGCCAGCGAGGGCAGCGCCGCCCACGGCAAGGCCGGTGCCGACGGTCGCGCCCGCTCCAAGCTGCGGGCCGCCTGAGACGATACCGTTTGCGATCCCCGGTCCGAAGATGCCGAGGCCGAGCAGCGACAGTGCCGCGAGCACCACGGCCATCGCCTCGTCGATCGTCGGCGTGACGCCGCCGAAGCCGGCGGTGAACTGCGAGAAGAGGGTCGAGCCGATGCCGATGATGACAGCAAGGACCAACACCTTGATGCCCGACGAGATCACGTTGCCGAGCACCCGTTCGGCCATGAAGGCTGTCTTGCCGAAGAGGCCGAATGGAATGAGGACGAAGCCGGCGAGCGTCGTCAGCTTGAACTCGATCAGGGTGATGAAGAGCTGGATAGCGAGGATGAAGAAGGCGAGCAGGACCAGCGCCCAGGCGAAGAGCAGGCAGGCGATCTGGATGAAGTTCTCGAAGAAGGCGACCCAGCCCATCAGGTCCGAAATGGATTCGAGCAGCGGCCGCGCCGCATCGAGCCCGGTTTGGGCGACACGGCCCGGCCGAATCAGATCGGCTGCGGAGAAGCTCGTGCCGGAGGCCATCAGGCCGAGACCAGCAAAACTCTCGAAGACGATGCGGGCGAGATTGTTCCAGTTGCCGATGATGTAGGCGAAGACGCCAACGAAGAGCGTCTTCTTGACGAGCCGTGCGATGATGTCGTCGTCGGCGCCCCAGGACCAGAACAGCGCGGCGAGCGTCACGTCGATGACGATCAATGTCGTCGCGATGAAGGCGACCTCACCGCCGAGCAGGCCGAAACCACTGTCGATATAGCTGGTGAAGACCCCCAGGAAGTTGTCGATGACGCCGGTGCCGCCCATAGATCGTTATTCCTCGTCTCTGGATGCGGCGCCCGACGGTGCGCGGCCGAGGAAACGGTCGCGGGTCTCGGCCCAGACTGCTAGACACTCCGCGTCGCGGACGGCCGCTTCACCGAGTTGCTGGCAGCGGCGCTGTTCCGCGCGCAGCGGATCGACGGCGGGCGCAAACGCTGGCGCGGGAGCCGGCCGTGTCGGCTCGTCTTCCCGCGTCAATTCGATCACCGTCGCCGTCATGGCAAAGGCGACGAAGACGATCGCTCCGATCCGCGCCAGGGTCTTGCCCTCCATCGCTGACTCCTTTCCGGCCTCCTGGCCCAAGTCAGTTGTTGCCGGTGTTGAACATCTGCGCGTTGCCGGGCTGGTAGCCGCTGCCGGGCGTCAGGAAGCGCTCGCGCTGGAAGCGCCCCTGTTCGGCCGCGGCCGCGCGTTCGGCGTCCGTCAGCGCCTGGGCGCGGCCATTGGCGGCGATGACGGCCGTGAGATCGGAGAGCTGCTGCGCCTGCAATGCGAGAAGCTGGTTGCCGGCCTGGGTCGCCTGTAGCGCGCCGGTTGCGCCCTGGCTCCGATCGACCAGCGCTTCCATCTGAGCGCGGTTGGTCTCGATATTGCCCACCACGCCGGCCTGGACACGCATGGCGTCCTGTAGCCCGCCGACTGTGTTCTCCCAGCGGGAGCGCGCATCAGCCACGAGTTGCTGCTCGGAGGCGCTGATGTCGATATTGGCGTATTTCTGCTGGAAGGCCTGGTCGATCTGCTGAACGTCGAAGGCGATGTTCTGCGCCTGCTGAAGCAGGGACTGTGTGCGGCCGACCGCCTGCTGTAATTGCTGCAGCGAGGAGTAAGGCAGGCTTGTCAGGTTGCGCGCCTGGTTGATGAGCATCTGCGCTTCGTTCTGAAGCTGTGTGATCTGATTGTTGATCTGCTCGAGGGCGCGGGCTGCCTGCAGCACGTTCTGCGCATAGTTGGTGGGATCGTAGACGATCCAAGCTGCCGAGGCCGGTGGCGCCAGCACCATCGGCAGCACGGCGACCGGCGCGGCGATAAGCGCGGCGGCAAAGCGGGCCGCGCGCGAGCGGGATTTACGTGTCTTCATGGTCGGTCTCCTTCTGGGCTTGGTGGATGAGATTGCTGAGGTCGGGAATGAGATCGGCCGCCCAGTCAGCACCGCGCTCGCGCAGCCAGGCGGCGAGGAAGTCCGAGCTGCCGTGTTCGGTTAGAATGCGGGCGATCGCGGTCTGATCGGTCTTGGCGGAGGTGGCGCAGAGCGCCAGCGCCACTTCGCTCAAACCGAGCTCGAAGAGCCGGTTTCCGCGCCGCGACTGGCAGTAATAGTCGCGCTTCGGCGTGGCGCGCGCGAGGATCTCGATCTGGCGGTCGTTGAGGCCGAAGCGCCGGTAGATCGCGGTGATCTGTGGTTCGATCGCGCGCTCGTTCGGGAGGAGCAACCGCGTCTGGCAGCTTTCGATGATGGCCGGCGCAATGGCCGAACCGTCGATGTCGCTCAGGCTTTGCGTGGCGAAGACGACGGAGGCGTTCTTCTTCCGGAGCGTCTTCAGCCACTCGCGGAGCCGGCCGGCGAAGCCTTCGTCATCAAGCGCCAGCCAGCCCTCGTCGATGATGATGAGGGTTGGTGAGCCATCGAGCCGGTCCTCGATGCGGTGGAAGAGATAGGCCAGGACCGCGGGCGCCGCGCCGGTGCCGATCAGGCCCTCGGTCTCGAAGGCCTGCACGGTCGCCTCGCCGAGATGCTCGGACTCGGCGTCGAGCAGCCGCCCATAGGCGGCCCCGACGCAATAGGGCCTGAGCGCCTGTTTGAGATCGTTGGACTGGAGCAGGACGGCGAGGCCGGTGATCGTGCGTTCGCCGGCGGGCGCCGAGGCGAGCGAAGTCAGCGCCGTCCAGAGGTGCTCCTTCACCTCCGGCGTGATCTCGACGCCCTCGCGCATCAGGATCGCCACGACCCAGTCGGCGGCCCAGGCCCGCTCGGCCGTCGCTTCAAGACGCGAGAGCGGCTGCAGCGAGACGCTCTGATCATCGCCTTCGGTCAAACCGCCGCCCAGATCATGCCAGTCGCCGCCCATGGCGAGCGCGGCGGCGCGGATCGACCCGCCGAAATCGAAGGCGAAGACCTGCGAACCGGCGTAGCGGCGGAACTGCAGCGCCATCAGCGCGAGCAGCACGGACTTGCCCGCGCCGGTCGGGCCGACGACAAGCGTGTGTCCGACATCGCCGACATGAAGCGAAAACCGGAACGGGGTGGAGCCCTCGGTCTTGCCGAACAGCAGTGGGGGCGCTGCAAGGTGCTCGTCCCGTTCCGGCCCCGCCCACACGGCACTCAGGGGGATCATGTGGGCGAGATTGAGCGTGGAAATCGGCGGCTGTCGGACATTGGCGTAGACATGTCCGGGCAGCGATCCGAGCCACGCATCGACAGCGTTGATGGTTTCGGGCATCGCGGTGAAATCGCGGCCCTGGATGACCTTCTCGACCAGACGCAGCTTCTCGTCGGCAACGCGCGCGTCGGCGTCCCACACCGTCACCGTCGCGGTGACATAGGCGACGCCCGCATAGTCCGCGCCGAGCTCCTGCAGGGCGATGTCCGTATCGGCGGCCTTGTTCGAGGCGTCGGTGTCGACCAGCACCGAGGCCTCGTTGGTCATAACCTCCTTGAGGATAGCGGCGATCGACTTACGCTTGGCGAACCACTGGCGACGGATGCGGGTCAGCAGCTTCGTCGCATCGGTCTTGTCCATCAGGATGGCGCGGGTTGACCAGCGATAGGGAAAGGCGAGCCGGTTGAGCTCGTCGAGCAGTCCGGGCGTAGTCGCCGTAGGGAATCCGGTGATCGTCAGCACACGCAGATGCTCGTCGCCGAGCCGAGGCTCCAGCCCGCCGGCGAGCGGCTGATCGGCGAGCAGCGCGTCGAGATAAATCGGCGTCTCGGGGACTCGGACACGGTGGCGCTTCGTCGAAATGCAGCCGTGGAGGTAGGTCAGCGTCTCGGCGTCATCGAGCCACCGGCATTCGGGCATGAAGGCGTCGACCAGGCGGAGCACGCGATCGGTGCGGTCGGCGAAGCCGGTGAGGACCTGGTGTGGATCGACGCCTTTGGTCTCGCGGCCTTCATAGAGCCAGCTCTCGGCGCGCGCGGCATCCTCGGCCGGCGGCAGATATGTGAAGGTGAGGAAATAGCTCGACTCGAAATGCGCGCCGGCCTCTTCGAAGCTCGCCTTGCGCTCGGCATCGACCAGCGCGGATGCGGCATCGGGAAAGCGGCTGTCGGGATAGAGGTTCGAGGGGTGGCGCTGCGCTTCGACGAAAATCGCCCAACCCGAACCGAGGCGGCGGAAGGCGTTGTTCAGCCTGCCGGCAACAGCGATGAGCTCCGCGGGAACCGCGGAATCGAGGTCCGGCCCCCGGAAGCGCGCCGTGCGCTGAAAGCTGCCGTCCTTGTTGAGGACGGTGCCCTGGCCGACCAGTGCTACCCAAGGCAGGTAATCGGCGAGCCGGGTGTTGCGGTTGCGGTATTCGGCGAGGTTCATCATCGCTGCGCCTTCCCCCTCAGACGGTCAGATGCGCGGGAATGCGCAGATGGCGGCGGCCAACCTCGACGAAGAGCGGATCGCGCTTGGCGGCCCAGACCGCCGCGATGTGTCCGATCGCCCAGATCGCGATGCCGACCAGCCAGAGCCGCAGACCGAGACCGACCGCACCGGCCAGCGTGCCGTTCATGATGGCGATGGCGCGCGGCGCACCGCCCAGCAGGATCGGTTCGGTCAGCGCCCGGTGAACGGGAACTGAGAAGCCGAGCAGTTCCCCGCTGTGCCCTTCGTCGGCGGCCATCAGATCAGCGCCCCGCCGCCGAAGGAGAAGAAGGACAGGAAGAAGGAGCTCGCCGCAAAGGCGATCGAGAGGCCGAAGACAATCTGGATCAGGCGCCGGAACCCGCCGGACGTGTCGCCGAAAGCAAGCGTCAGGCCGGTGATGATAATGATGATAACGGCGATGATCTTGGCGACCGGGCCCTCGATGGATTCGAGGATCGACTGGAGCGGCGCCTCCCAGGGCATGGACGAGCCGGAGGCGTGCGCGGTGGGCGCCGTCATCATGGCGATGACCGCCACCGACGCGGCGGTCGCCAATCGCCGGCGAGTGTTATGCAGGATCTGGTTCATGGGAGCTTTCCTTTGCGGTTGCTGTGGGAAGAGGTGCGTCCGGAGCGGCGATCGCTCCCGCGAGGCGATAATCGCCGTCGGGCGTGAGGCCCTCGACGCGGGCGAGCTCTGGGAGGCGACGGGCGGAGCCGCGTCCGGACAGCACGGCCACGAGATCGATGGTCTCCGCGATCAACGCGCGCGGGACGGTGACGACGGCTTCCTGGATGAGTTGCTCGAGCCGGCGCAGCGCGCCGAGCGCCGATCCCGCGTGGATCGTGCCGACGCCGCCCGGATGGCCGGTGCCCCAGGCTTTGAGGAGATCGAGTGCCTCGCTGCCGCGAACCTCGCCGATGGGAATCCGGTCGGGCCGCAGGCGCAGGGACGATCGGACGAGGTCGGAGAGTGAAGCGACGCCGTCCTTCGTCCGCATGGCGACAAGGTTGGGTGCGGCGCATTGCAGTTCGCGCGTATCCTCGATGATGACAACGCGGTCGGCGGTCTTCGCGACCTCGGCCAGCAGCGCATTGGTGAGCGTGGTCTTGCCGGTCGAGGTGCCGCCCGCGACGAGGATGTTAGCGCGCGCGACGACGCCGGCCCGCAATGCCGACGCCTGATCGGCCGTCATGATGCCGGCGGCGACATAGTCGTCGAGGGAGAACACCGCGACGGCCGGCTTGCGGATCGCGAAAGCCGGCGCAGCCACGACAGGAGGGAGAAGCCCCTCGAACCGCTCCCCCGTTCCGGGCAGTTCCGCCGAGACACGCGGGCTCGCCGCATGGACCTCGGCGCCGACATGGTGAGCGACCAGACGGATGATGCGTTCGCCGTCTTCCGGTGCCAAGCGCTCGCCCGTATCGGATAGACCCTCGGAGAGACGGTCGATCCACAACCGCCCGTCAGGGTTCAGCATCACCTCGACGACGCCGGGATCTTCCAGGAACGTCGCGATGGCCGGACCGAGCGCGGTGCGCAGCATCCGTGCGCCGCGTGCGATCCCTTCCGAATTGTGATGTGAGGCTGCCATCCGATCCCCAATTCCAGCGGGGACAAACGGACGATCCCCATGCGGGGATGATTAAAAGAGCCTGAGTTATGGCTGATTCAACAAGGAATTAGCGGCGTCGTAGTGTAGCGTGTGAAAACAGGAGAACGGCGATCCGTTCCTGCCCGGCTGCTTCCGGAAATTGCGGAAGATTTGCGAGTTGCTCGGTTCTTCGATTGACTGCCGTTGCAGAGTGCGGCTGGATTTACCTCATCTCACACGAAGCCATGTCATCATTCCGCCGGCGGAATGTTCCAGCATGTGGCAGTGAAGCAGCCAATCACCGGGATTATCGGCGACGAAGGCAATCTCGACGCTCTCGTCACGGTCCATCAGCAGTGTATCCCTCAGCGGACCTGTCGTGCCGTCGCGCAAGACCTGTCTGAAATGGTGTCCGTGCAAATGCATGGCATGCGGCCAAGCCGTATCATTGACGATGGCGACCTTGACTGTCTCTCCTGCGCGCGCTTCGAGAAGAGGATTATCGGGCATGTCCGCCATGCCGTTGAATGCCCAGACCTTGCCGGCACTCACCAGTTCGGACATGCCCATCATACGGCCGGACATCGTAGCGCCTCGCATTGATCCCATGGCGCCTCCTTCCATTCGCAATTCGATGCGGCGCGCCTCATTGACCGCACCGAGAGCAGACACCGGATTGGCTGGCAGGGCGTTGGGTGCAGGCAATCGTTCGGCATGCGCTTCGCCGTCGACATCGAAGGTCGCCAGTGCATAGCCGGAATTGCCCTCAAGCCCTACGAGATAGGCCTTCTCGTCAACGGTTGCGGTCACGTCGACAACGAGATCGGCGCGCTGCGCCGGGGCGAGAGTGAGTTGGTCGAAGCGCCGGGGTGCGTCCAGCGGCATGCCGTCGAGCGCGACGATCCAGCCTTCTAGACCCTGAGCGGCGACATTGAAAATTCTGGCATTTGCCGCATTGATGAGGCGAAGGCGTATCCGCGCATTGCGTGCGACCATGCGGCGCCAGCCGCCCGTGCCATTGACGGTCACCCAGTTGCCGATGCGGCCCGCATGGGCCCAGTCATGCATGTCGTTGAAGCCGCCGGCGATCTGCCCGTCTTCGGAGAGGCGCCAGTCGTCGATCAGCAAGACCTCATCGAGATCGACCTCCGGCGCACCGTTGGTCTCTTCCACAATCAGGGCGCCAGACAGGCCGCGCGCCATCTGCTCCCAGGCCCGGTTATGCGGATGGAACCAGTAGGTGCCGGCATCCGGCAGCTCGAAGTCGTAGAGGTAGCTGTCGCCCGGCGCGACGACGGACTGGGTGAGACCGGGGACGCCGTCCATGGCATTGTCGATGCGAATCCCGTGCCAATGAACGGTTCCCGGCTGGTCGAGATCGTTGCGGAACAGCCGGCGCAGACGCTCGCCCTGACGAAGCCGGATCGGAGCACCGGGAACGGCGCCGTTGTAGGACCACACCGCCGTGTCCGGATAGTCGGCTGGCGCGATGCGCGCAGTCGCCGCACGCGCCGTGAGTGTTTCGGCCGCCTCCGTCTGCGCATGCAACGGGCGCGGAAGAGCCGATGCCGCCGCAGTGGCGACCAGGCCGGAGATCATGGTTCGTCTTGTTAGATGCATGTCGTCACTGTCTCCACTACTCGATGCTGTTTGCCCGCTGCAGCGCGCGGACATAGGCAACGATCTTTTCGACCTCGGCTCGGTTCACCCCATCGACGGGCGGCATATTTCCGAACCGCCAATGATGGGCGCGCACGCCATTCTGTACCGCCAGTTGGAAGGCGATGTCGGCATGGTGGTTCGGTTCATAGATGCGATGGACGAATGGTGGGCCTTGATCTGTGCCCGTGGCGTTCTCGCCATGGCAGACGGCGCAGTTGGCTGCAAACAGGTCTGCGCCATCGGCGGCAGCGCCTTCCAGATCGGGCAGGCGCACGGTCGTACTGGCTTGCGACGATCGGGCCGGCTCGTCCTGCGCGGGCAGGAACCAGGCTCCAACACCGGCCACGATCAGGGCGATGGCTCCCACTGCCACGATTTTCTTGTTCACTGCGTCGCCTCGCTTCCCGAAAGATCGTCGAGTATGGGGCAATCGGGACGATCGTCGCCGTGGCAGCGATGGATCAGCGTTTCGAGCGTGCGGCGGAGAGTCTCAAGCTCGGCGATCTTGGACGTGATCCGGTCCAGGTGATCGCTGGCTATGTTTCTCACGTCGGCGCTTGCCCGGTCACGATCCTCGTAGAGCGACATTAGGGAGCGACAGTCTTCGATCGAGAAGCCCAACGATCGCGCGCGCGACAGGAACGCCAGTTTGTACACGTCGGCCTCGCTGAAGGCGCGGTAGCCGTTCTGGCCGCGCTTCGGCCGAACGAGACCTATGTCCTCATAGTAGCGGATCGTCTTTGCGGGCAGGCCGCTCGCTTCGGCGACGTCTCCAATGTTCATGGGCGCATCCTCCTGATGCACGGTAATATAGGGATTCCAGCTACTGGAAGGTCAAGCCCCTTTGCGACTTTGGAACCTTCCTGCGCTGGAAGGTCGTTAATTAGGGAACCGAACAAAACATGGAGGCAAAGCATGCATTACGGCCGCTTCTTCGCGATGATCGCCACATCGACCGTGGTGATGTTCGGATTGATGTATCTGAACACCTATCTTCTCAGCCACGTCTTCTGGTCGGAGACCCGGGCCTATATGGCCCTTGTGATGGGCGCGTCCATGGCGGTCATCATGCTCGCCTTCATGCTGTCCATGTACGCGAACCGTACCGCGAACATCGCCATTTTCGCCGGTTCGGTTGTCGTCTTCGCTGCTGCACTATGGCTGGTGCGCAGCCAGGTTACCGTCGAGGACCGCAGCTACATGAGCGCAATGATCCCGCACCATTCGATCGCGATCATGACGTCGAGCCGCGCCAACATAACCGATCCGCGGGTGCGCACCCTGGCCGACGACATCATCTACGCCCAGGACAAGGAGATCGCCGAGATGCGCTATCTGATCGCCGGCATCGACGCCAACGGGAAGGCCACGCAGCGCGCGGCGACGACTCCGGCGGAGCTTGTCGGCGCTGAGGAAGCGCTCGCCAGTGAAGAACTTTCCAAGGTCGATCCGGAGTTCCTGACCGAGGACGAGATCGCTCGGGTTTTTCCGGATGGCGCAGCCTGCCGCTTCACCTATACCGAGGGCAGCCCGCCCGTTCTGGTCGCGGGCGAGATCGCGGAAGGATCGGCTGCTTTGGTCAAGATCAGCGGCGACCTCGTTCGCCTCGACGCAAGCGAAACCGGCCCCGAAGGGGGCACGTTCACCGCCGAGCCGCTCTCGGCTGAACTGCATGAGACCGACAGCGGCGATCTTTACGATCTGGTAGTGACGGCCGGCGCGGAGTACGAGGCCGGCTTCCGCGGCCAGTACGCCTGCGCGGGCTCCTAGGAGGCGGTGATGGCGAAGCATGGAACCCGGACCGCGCAACTCTATCGCATGGTGATGCCCGATCACCTCTGCCCCTACGGCCTGAAGTCGAAGGATCTTCTCAAGCGTCGGGGCTTTGAGGTTGAGGACCATCACTTGACCACGCGCGAAGAGACCGACTCCTTCATGGAGGACCAAGGTGTGGAGACGACGCCGCAGACCTTCATCGGTGGCGAACGGGTCGGTGGTTACGACGATCTGCGGGTCTATTTCGAGATCGATCCGCCGCCGGAGGCGCAAAGCGACACCTCCTACAGGCCGGTTATCGCCATTTTCGCGGTAGCCGCCCTGCTGGCGCTGGGGTTGTCTTGGAACCAATACGGCACGGTGCTGACGCTGCGGGCGCTTGAGTGGTTCATCTCGCTGTCGATGACCATTCTGGCGATCCAGAAATTGCAGAATGTCGAGAGCTTCTCGACCATGTTCCTGAACTACGACCTGCTGGCGCGCCGGTGGGTGCCCTATGGCACGATCTATCCGTTTGGCGAGGCGCTGGCCGGTATCCTGATGACGGCCGGCATCCTCGCCTGGATATCGGCGCCGGTGGCGCTGTTCATCGGCACGGTCGGCGCTGTCAGCATCTTCAAGGCGGTCTACATCGACAAGCGCGAGCTTAAATGCGCCTGTGTTGGGGGCAGCTCTTCGGTGCCGCTCGGCTTCGTCTCCCTGACCGAAAGCCTCATGATGATGGCCATGGGCATCTGGATGCCGCTCAAGGCATTCCTGATCTGATCCATCCGCCGACCCTTGACCCTCCAGTTGCTGGAACCTTTAAATAGATCAGCGACTCGGCGTCACTCGCCGACACTGGGAAAAGCGATTTCGAGCGGACGATCATGACGGACTACAAAAAAGACAGCATTACTTTGCCTGGCGCCATCGCCATGGGCACCGGGGTCATGATCGGGGCGGGGATCCTCGCTCTGACCGGGCAGATGGCGGAATTGGCCGGACCTCTGTTTCCGCTCTCCTTTATTGCCGGCGCCATCGTCACGGCCTTCAGCGCCTACACCTATGTCAAAATGTCGAACGCCTATCCCTCGGCCGGTGGCATCGGCATGATCCTGGTCAAGGCCTACGGGCCGACGACCGTCGCGGCAGGCGCGGCGCTTTTGATGGCGCTGTCGATGGTCATCAACGAGAGCCTCGTCGCGCGAACCTTCGCCGCCTATGCGCTGCGGGGATTGGGGATTGAGCCCACAGGCTGGCTGGTGCCGACCATCGGCGTCGCCGTCATCGTCTTCGCCTGGCTTGTGAACGTGTCGGGAAACCGGTCGGTCGGGTTGCTGTCTATTGTGATGGCGTTCCTGAAGGTTTTCGGGATCGCATTGTTCGGCGTTGCGGCGCTTTGGGCCGGTGGTTTTTCCTTCGAGGCGACGGGCGGCGAGACCGGGGCGGGAGGGTTTCTGGCTTCAGCTGCGCTCGCTATCCTCGCCTTCAAGGGGTTTACGACGATCACCAACAGCGGCGCCGAGATCACCGAGCCGCACCGCAATGTCGGCCGCGCCATCGTGGTCTCGATCGCGATCTGCGTCGTCGTCTATCTCCTTGTGGCTTTCGCGGTCGGCTCTAGCCTGCCGCTCGATCGTATCATCGCCGCCAAGGATTATGCGCTGGCCGAGGCGGCGGCACCGGCCTTCGGGCAGGTTGGTTTCTATCTGACGGTGGCTCTGGCCCTGATTGCTACGGCGTCCGGCCTGATCGCCAGCGTTTTCGCGGTCTCGCGCATGCTGGCCATGCTGACCGACATGAAGCTCGTGCCGCACAGCCATTTCGGTATGCCAGGGGTGATCCGTGATCATACGCTCGTCTACACTGTGGTGATCGCCAGCCTTCTGACCATCTTCTTCGATCTCGGCCGGATCGCCTCGCTCGGCGCGTTCTTCTATCTGGTGATGGACATGGTCATCCACTGGGGTGTGTACCGGAACCTCAGGCATGACATCGGCGCCCGGTCATGGATCCTGCTGACGGCGATCACGCTCGACGCGGTGGTGCTCGCAGCCTTCGGACTGATGAAGTGGCAGGCGGACCCGGCGATCGTCTTCATTGCCGTCGGCGGGATTGCCGTCGTCTTTGCCTTCGAGGCGGTATTCCTGCGGCTTCGTCCGCCGTCGACCGGTCACATGCATCATTCGGGCTGAGCTGGAAGATAAAAGGACAATCAGGCTCTTGACATTCCAGTTACTGGAAGCACTACCGTGTGCGCCAAGTCAGTCAGGAAGCATTCGAAATGGCGCAGCATTCTCAACAGCATCACGACCAAACGTCGCACAATCACGATGGCCACGATCATGCCGGCCATGATCACCCGGCTCCGAAAGCCGGCGAAACGGCAACCGATCCCGTTTGCGGGATGACGGTGACGATCAAGCCGGAGGCGCGCATGCGAGACTTCGGGGGTGACACCTTCTACTTTTGCTCCGATGGCTGCGGGACGAAGTTCGATGCCGATCCGTATTTTTACGCCTCGGGCAACGCGGCGAAGGTCGGCAAGCGTGCGCCGCAGGGCACGCAGTGGACCTGTCCCATGCATCCGGAGATCGTGCGTGACGAACCCGGCGCCTGCCCGAAATGCGGCATGGCGCTCGAGCCGATGGTGCCGTCCGACGAGCCAAGCGAGGAACTGACCGATTTCACGCGGCGGATGTGGATCAGCGCCGCCGCTGCGGTGCCCCTGGTGATCCTGACGATGGGTGAACTGGTCGGTCTTCCCGTCCGCGACTGGATCGGCCATCAGATCGCGATCTACTTAGAGTTTCTCCTCGCCACGCCGATCGTGCTGTGGGCGGCGCTGCCGTTTTTCCAGCGCGGCTGGGACTCCGTAAAGAACCGATCGCCCAACATGTGGACGCTCATATCGCTCGGTGTCGGCGCGGCCTATCTCTACTCCCTCGTCGCGACCTTCCTGCCCGGCGTCTTTCCCGAGCAGTACCGGATGGGGGGCATGGTCGGCACCTACTACGAGGCCGCGGTCGTCATCATCGCGCTGATCTTCGTCGGTCAGGTGCTGGAGTTGCGTGCCCGCGAGCGCACCGGCGACGCTATCCGGGCGCTGATGGACCTTGCGCCCAAGACCGCGCGACGCATCCTGTCCGACGGCTCCGAATATGACGCGCCGCTGGAGAACATTGTCGAAGGCGACCTGCTACGCGTACGCCCCGGCGACAGCGTGCCGGTCGACGGTGAAGTGGCCGAGGGCCGGTCTTCGATCGACGAGAGTATGATCACCGGCGAGGCCGTCCCCATCGAGAAAACCGAGGGCGACCGGGTGACCGGCGGAACGATCAACAAGAACGGCACGCTGGCGATTCGCGCGACGGCGGTCGGCTCAGACACGGTGCTTGCGCAGATCGTCGACATGGTGGCCGGGGCGCGCCGTTCGCGCGCGCCCATTCAAGGCCTGGCCGATCGGGTCTCGGAAGTCTTCGTACCGACGGTCGTCGGCATCGCCATCCTCGCCTTTGTCGTCTGGCTTTTTGCCGGACCGAGTCCCGCCTTCGTCTTCGCAATCGCGGCGGCAGTGTCGGTCCTGATCATCGCCTGTCCCTGCGCGCTCGGGCTTGCAACGCCGATCTCGATCACCACGGCGGCGGGACGCGGCGCGCAGGCCGGCGTTCTCATCAAGGACGCCGAGGCGCTGGAGCGCATGGCGCGCGTCGACACGCTGATCGTCGACAAGACCGGAACGCTGACCGAGGGACGGCCGAAGCTGACCGATGTGGTCGCCCTTGGGGATATTCCGGAGGACGACGTTCTCGCATTGGCGGCAGCCTTGGAGCGCGGTTCCGAACATCCCTTGGCCGAAGCCATTCTCGAGGGCGCGCGGGAGCGGGGCGTGCCACTCGACAAGGCCACGGACTTTGAAGCCGTCACCGGCAAGGGCGTGACGGGAACAGTGGGCGGCCGCTCCATTGCGCTCGGCAACACCGCGCTAATGCAGGCAATCGGCGGTGACGCCGCTAGCGGTGAGGAGAAGGCCGACGCGCTGAGGACCGAGGGCAAGACCGCCATGTTCGTCGCCGTAGACGGCACCCTTGCCGGTATCGTCGCCGTGGCGGACCCCATCAAGGAAACGACGGCGGCCGCGATTCGTGATCTGCATGCGCAGGGTTTGCGCGTCATCATGGCGACCGGCGACAACCAGCGCACCGCGGAGGCGGTGGCGGCAAAGCTCGGCATTGACGACGTGCGCGCCGGCGTTCTGCCGGAAGGCAAGAAAGCCTTTGTCGACGAATTGCGCGCGGCGGGCCGTTCGGTCGCCATGGCGGGCGACGGCGTCAACGACGCGCCGGCGCTCGCCGCTGCCGATGTCGGCATTGCCATGGGCACGGGCGCCGATGTTGCCGTGGAAAGTGCAGGGCTAACACTGCTGGGCGGCGATCTCACCGGGATCGTACGGGCGCGAAAGCTCGCGAAGGCGACCCTGCGCAACATCAAGCAGAACCTGTTCTTTGCCTTCGTCTACAACACGGCCGGCGTGCCGATCGCAGCCGGTGTGCTTTACCCCGTCTTCGGCCTGTTGCTCTCGCCGATGATCGCGGCCGCCGCCATGTCGCTGTCGTCGGTCTCGGTGATCGCCAACGCGCTCAGACTGCGGCGGCTGGACCTCTGAATTCGGAATTGAACGCGTTTTGCTCAAGGTGTCAAAATGGCTCCACTCTCACGTCGCAGTTTCCTGGCATCCGGCGCTGCCGCCGGCATCATGGCGTCGCTTCCCGGCACCGTGTACGCGCAAGCTTCCACCAAGGCCAATGCGCTCACATTGCGCGCCGTGCGTCGCACGATCGAAGTCGACGGCCGTGCCGCCTCGGTCCTGGGTCTTGTCGACGGCTCCGGAAGGCCCGGACTGATCCTCGATCCCGGTCAGCGCTTTCGTGTCGACCTCACGAACGATCTCGATGTCGAGACCATCGTGCACTGGCATGGTCAGATCCCGCCGAACGCCCAGGACGGCGTGTCGAACACGAGCCCGATGATTCCGGCGGGCGGCAGCCGATCCTTTGATTTTGCGCCCCGTACCGGAACGTTCTGGATGCACAGCCATGTCCCGGCTCAGGAGGTCGATCAGCTCGCAGCGCCCCTGATCGTTCGAAGTGCCGAAGATCTGGCTGCTGACAGGCAGGAGGTCGTTCTCTTCCTGCATGACTTTTCCTTCCGCTCCGGCGAAGAGGTCCTTGAGGAGATCACGTCCGGCCGCGCGATGCCGCATGGCGAGGTGCAAGAAGGAAGCCACTCCATGGGAGAATTCCCTCGGCGGATCGTCGGGCATCACGAATCCGATCCGATGTCCATGCCAATGCCGAACGCGATGTCGGGCGGCATGGCGGGGATGGGCCACGACTCCGGAATGGAGATGGATCTCAACGACTTCGAATTCGATGCCTATCTCGCCAATGACCGGACCCTGGACGATCCCGAGGTGATCGCGGTCGAGCGGGGTGGACGCGTTCTCCTGCGTGCCATCAACGCGGCGTCGATGACGGCATTCTGGATCGATCTCGGATCGGTGGTCGGTCGCCTGGTTGCCGTCGACGGAGATGCCGTAGAGCCCATGGAAGGAACGCGCTTCGGCTTCGCGCAAGGGCAACGGCTCGACATCGAGATTGATATGCCAGCAGACGGATCGGTCTTGCCTGTCCTGGCCTTGCGCGAAGGCGCACCGCAAAGGACCGGTATCGTGCTTGCCCCGCGCGGCGCCGAGGTGCGACGCATCTCTTCCACGGCGGACGCCGAGCATCCGGCCTATTCCGGCGACATGACGACGGAGTTGGCGCTCCGTGCCCTCAATCCTCTCCCGGATCGGCCGGTGGACCGGACGCATATGGTCATGCTGGGCGGGCAGATGAGCCCTTATGTGTGGTCGCTCAACGGGCAACTCTGGGGCAGCCATACGCCGGTCGCGGTCATGTCGGGCGAGCGTGTCGAGATGATGTTCCACAACATGTCGATGATGGCGCACCCGATGCATCTCCACGGACACGCTTTCCAGGTAGTGGACGTCAATGGTCAGCGGATCGCCGGCGCCGTCCGTGATACGGTGCATGTTCCGCCGATGGGGATGGTATCGATTGCCTTCGATGCCGGTGAGGTCGCGCCTTGGATGCTCCATTGTCATCACATGGCGCACATGGCCGCCGGAATGATGAGCGAACTCGATGTCCGGTCGGCCTGATGCGCGCGCGGCCTTCGATCGGATCAAGCGCTGACGATGAGTAATCGGAGTGTCTTGATCGTCGGAGGCTACGGCCAGGTCGGACGCGCCATGGCGGCTCGGTTGCGGCAGATGGGCTGCACTGCCGTGACCATCGGCGGGCGGAGACGTGCGCCCGCCCAAGGCGTCGCGGAGAAGCTGGGCTATCGCTGGACGACGCTCGACCTGAACGACGGGCGAACCTGGTCAGGAGCGCTTGAAGGAATAGACGTTGTCGTCGTTTGCATGGATCAGGATGGGCCGGCCTTCGCCGAAGCGGTTCTGGAGCGGGGTCTTGGCTATATCGATATCACGGCTTCTGACGACCTTTTCCGGCAGATTGAGGCGCTCGAGGCCTTTGCGATTGCGAGCGGTGGATGGGCCGTGCTTTCCGTGGGCCTCGCGCCTGGCCTGACAAATCTCATGGCGCAGGCCTGTGCAGACGGCATGGATCAGGTCGAGAAAATAGAGATCGGTATCCTCCTCGGTCTCGGGGACGCTCATGGAACGGCCGCGTTGAATTGGACATTGGAGAACCTGCGTCCGTATCCCTCATCCGCAATCCGCAGGATCGCGTTCGGAAGCCGATCTGTTCAACGAGCATCTGTCCCGTTCGATTTCGCGGACCAGCACGTCCTGATGCGGCGCCACGGCTATGAGCGCGTGACGACGCGCCTTGCGTTCGATACGCCGCTTGTGACGGCAGGGGGATTGCGTCTTCTCGGTCACCTTGGTCGGATCCAGGGGATGCGCGGCGTTATGAGATGGCTGTTTTCAAAGTTTCGGGTCGGATCGGACCGGGTGGGATTGTCGGTCACCGCCGTTGGTCGAACGCAAGGAAAGCCGTTTCGACGTTTCATGTCATTCGAGGCCAGGAAGGAAGCGGAGATCACTGCGCTGATGGCATCTCAAACAATCGTGCTCATGCTTGATGAGCCGCCGCAGACCGGCATCCATCATCTGGAAGAAATCCGCGGGATTGATGACTTTGCTGATGGTCTGCGAGGCGAGGGTAGCGTCCTTGCCTAAAGGTAGCCCCTAACATGGATACCCGACGGTCGGCAGAAATCCTGTGATGGCCTCATTGGCATGATAGGAAATTGCCAAGGCGTTCCCGTCCGGCCATTTCACACGAGTTCGTTTTGGCCTCACCTGGCCTCTCTCTCCACGTCTTCCGGTATCTCCTGCCGAAGCTTCGGTCCCTTGGCGATACGGCGGCCGAGCGCGGTGATGAAAGACTCGTAGCGCTCTGCGGCCCTGGCGCGAGCTGCCTGGGCGGCCGGTTCCGGAAGTGCCGGCGTTGTGGTGAGCCAGAATCTAACGAAGACGGCCAGCGTTTCGATAGAGATACCGAGATCTCGTTCCAGACGGGAGATGCGCCTGTCGATCTGATCCAGCCGCTTGGCAATGACGGCCTCGCGCCTTTCAGCATCGTCGGGTGAAAGAAAGGAGGCGATCGCCGCCTCCGCGATCATCGACTGCGATTGCTCGCGCCGCGCTGCATAGTCCGACAGCATCGCCATGATGTCCGGGTCAAGATAGACTGAGATCTGCGTCTTTTTCTTTCGAGCAGACATGGGCTAGAGGTCCATCCCGTCTTTGGGGTCGAGCGAAACCTGTCGCGCCACGCGCTGCATCGTGCGGTTCATCCGACTATTGCGCGCGACTTCTTCCTGATCATCATCGAAGGGGTCGATCTCGAATTCGTTTTCGATTGGCTCCTTTTTCTCGACGGGCTGGGCGCGGCCGAGCTCCGGCTGGCGGCGCCGTTCGGAATCGGTGGTGTCCTCCTCGTCGTCAGCGCTGCCAGAGCCGTTGGCGTGTAGGGTCGGCCTGGGTGGCAATGGCAGTGTACTCCATTCGTCTTGTTCGACCTCGACAGGCGCTGCTTTAGTTGGCGGTGGCAGAATGCGATCTTGGAAACGGGGGTCCTGGTAGTAGCGAACTTTCTTCGCGCGGATCGGCGATATGCCCGCGACCATGACGATTTCGTCCGCCGGCGGGAGTTGCATGACCTCGCCAGGCGTCAGAAGCGGCCGAGCCGTTTCCTGCCGCGACACCATCAAATGACCGAGCCAGGGCGAGAGCCTGTGCCCGGCATAGTTTTTCATCGCCCGCATCTCTGTCGCCGTGCCGAGGGCGTCTGATACCCGTTTGGCGGTGCGTTCGTCATTGGTCGCGAAGCTCACCCGGACGTGGCAATTGTCGAGGATCGAATTGTTCGGGCCGTAGGCCTTCTCGATCTGGTTCAGCGACTGGGCGATCAGAAAGCTCTTGAGCCCGTAGCCCGCCATGAAGGCGAGCGCGCTCTCGAAAAAGTCGAGGCGGCCGAGTGCTGGAAACTCGTCTAGCATCAGCAGCAATTTGTGCCGCGCGGTCCTGGCCTGCAGGTCTTCGGTCAGCCGCCGGCCGATCTGATTGAGTATGAGACGGATGAGCGGCTTTGTCCGATTGATGTCGGAGGGCGGCACGACGAGATAGAGCGTCGCCGGACGCTTGGCGCTGACCATGTCGGTGATGCGCCAGTCGCAGCGGCGCGTCACCTTCGCGACGACAGGATCGCGGTAGAGCCCGAGGAACGACATGGCGGTAGAAAGGACGCCGCTGCGTTCGTTGTCCGACTTGTTGAGCAGTTCCCGCGCAGCGCTAGCAATGACTGGATGCGGGCCGACCTCGCCAAGATGCGCCGTCTTCATCATGGCGGCGAGTGTGGATTCGATGGGACGCTTTGGATCGGAGAGGAAGGCGGCGACGCCGGCAAGCGTCTTGTCCTCCTCGGCGTAGAGGACGTGGAGAATGGCGCCGACCAGGAGCGCGTGGCTGGTCTTCTCCCAGTGATTGCGCTTTTCGAGTGAGCCCTCAGGATCAACGAGGATATCAGCGATGTTCTGGACATCGCGGACCTCCCACTCGCCGCGGCGAACCTCAAGCAAAGGATTGTAGGCGGACGAGTTCGGGTTGGTCGGGTCGAACAGGAGCACGCGGCCGTGCCGGACGCGAAAGCCTGCCGTGAGCTGCCAGTTCTCCCCCTTGATGTCGTGGACGATGGCCGAGCCCGGCCAAGTCAGAAGCGACGGAATGACCAGACCGACGCCCTTGCCCGAGCGGGTCGGCGCGAAGCACAACACATGCTCCGGTCCCTCATGCCGAAGATAGTCGTCCTTGAGCTTACCCAGGACGACGCCATCGGGGCCAAGCAGACCGGCAGACTTGATCTCATCAGCTTTCGCCCATCTTGCCGATCCATAGGTGAAAACGTTCGGCGCCTCGCGAGCACGCCAGACCGACATAAGAATGGCTACAGCAATTGCCAGGAAGCCGCCCGAGGCAGCAATGATGGCTCCCTCAATGAAGATCGGAGGGGCATAGGCATCGTAGAAATACCACCACCAGAAGAACGCGGGTGGATAGTAAATCGGCCACCCTCCGACTTCGAACCAGGGCGCGCCGAGTTGCGCCTGAAAGCCTAGGCGCCAGGCGGTCCACTCTGTCGCCGCCCAGGTAGTGGTGAGGACGATGGTGAAAACGACGAGGATCTGCCCCCAGAGGATTTTCGTACCTGACATGGTTCAAGTCTCGCGCAAATATCGGAACGCTGAGCGGCATGATCAGGGACAACAAGTCCATTTTCTCACGGATCGTAAGAACGGCGACCAACGGATAAACAACGGCGGGAGGGACGGAAACTTAAGAAAACAATTCGTCAGTTGAAATGGGGCACCGATTATTGGCTGTGAAATTGGTCAGGTGATCGCAGCGAGGGACCTGCAGCGCGTACAAGGGTCTCCACGGATCAACGAGACGGCTTTTTACCGCAACATGTGGACGCCATGAACGCGCCCGGCCTCCCGCCACTCGCGCGAGGCGTCTCGGAGGATGGTGGCGGCGCCGTGGATCGCGAGCACTGCCATGAGGCTGGCTACGACGAAATCCGGCCAGCCTGTTCCGGTGCCGAACACGCCCAGAGCTGCGAGCAGAACGGCCACATTAGCGACCACGTCGTTTCGGGAACAGATCCACACAGAGCGCATGTTGGCATCCCCTTCTCGAAAGGCCGTCAACAGGAACAGACATGCGACATTCATCACCAATGCAAGCGTGCCGATTATCCCCATCGTAGCCGCATGAGGCACCGAGCCGTTGGCCAAGTGCCAGACAACGGTCGCTAGTACCCAGAGCCCGAAGATCCCCATCGACGCTCCCTTCACCCATGCCGCTCCAGCGCGCCAACGCAGGCTTGACCCGAAAACAGCCAGGCTGATGGCGTAGTTCGCGGCGTCTGCAAAGAAATCCAGCGCATCGGCCTGAAGCGCCGCGGAGCCGGCGACAAGGCCAGCCACGATCTCGGCGATAAACATCCCGGCATTGATGGCGAGGACGATCCAGAGCACACGGCGAAAGCGCGGTGAGCCGTTGTTGGACGACGAGGCACAGGTTTCGGATGAGCAGCAGGCCATAGGCGACTCCCATATTTTCGATTTTGCTCTATTCTCTAGCGTCTATAGTAACTATAGGGTCAAGCGATGCGTGACGACGGCTATCAAATTGGCGATCTTGCGCGGCACACGGGCACGAAGGTCGTGACGATCCGCTACTACGAGAAAATCGGCCTCTTGCCCGAAGCCGGGCGCAGCGCTGGAAACTACCGCGTCTATGGTCAAGCTGAATTGGACCGGCTTCGCTTCATTCGTCGATGCCGGGCGCTGGGCTTCTCTCTGGATCAGGTGAAGGAACTTGTCGCTCTGGCCTCGGACGAGGAACGCCCTTGCGCGGAAGTTGACGCCTTGACCCGAGAGCATCTCGACGAGATCGAGCGCAAGATCGCCGATCTCAAATCTCTTGCCGACCAGCTTCGTCGCATCAGCGCAAGCTGCGACGGTGCGACCCACATCTCGAATTGTCGCATCATCGAGGCGCTCAGCGAAGCGTGAGACTGATGGCGACCTGACAAGCGTCGGCGCGTCTGCGAGTACTACCGCCCCAGCCCCCGCTTGCGGCCGAAGCTCCAATCTACACCACCGTCGCCGCGCGCGACGCCGGAGATATGGCGGCCGAGATGTTTCTCCATCGATGGCGTCCAGGGCACGAGCTGGAAGCCGAGCCCGTCGTCGATCATCGCGAAGCGACCAGAGGCGAGCGTCAGGCGCTGGCGATAGGCGCCGGCGACATGCTCGCCGGCGCCTGCACGCTGGAACGGTTGTCCGGTCTTCGCCGCTAGTTTCTCGCCGACTTCGTCCAACTCGCGCCGGCGGAGCGTGTCGATGAGATTGCGGCTGAAGACGATGCGCCGCCCCTGCCGCTGGGCCAAGCCTTCCCCGATGAGGTGGTCGGCCCGCCTGTCGAGAGCGTCGCGTACTTCCCCGCCAAACCCGTTTTCTGACAGCGCGGCCGGCTCGCGCGCGATGTTCTGCCGGTCGAGCCAGGTCGCACCCGATGCCGTCACCTGCCGTTCGATGTCGAGATCGGAGCGCACCGCGAGCGCGATCCGCCGCTGGCCGCGGGAATCGTCATAGGCGCGCAGCTCGACGATCGAGCCCGGCGCGCTATCGCCGGCGGCGCTGAGATCGGCGAGCTTGAAGTGATGGGATCGACCGTCGATGCCGTCGACCACGGCATAGGCCGTGCCCTTGAGCTCGTCGTCGAGCCCGCGCTCGACCAGACGCCCGACGATGGGCGCGTCGAGGCTTTCGGCTGCCAACACGTAGTCCGCCGATCCACGCTCAATGCCGCGCTCGGTCAACGCGCGGTGCATGCGCCTGATGATGTCGCCGCGCTCCCCGAGTTCACGCAGCGTCGCCTCGGCCTTGTCGCCGATCATCCATTGACCGGGGCCGACCTGCTCGGCCAAGCCGAGTGTTTCCAGCTTGCGCAGGCGCCCGACCTTCAGCGCATGGAATTCATCCGGTTGTTCGCCCGGCGGCGGAGCGAGGTCGATCACTCCGGTGCGCCGGCTGTCGCGGGCAAGCTGACGGTCGAGTTGCGTCCAACGCTCGGTCTCGATCTGGCTTTCGAGGGTGCGGCGGATATCGAGATCGGTGCGCGGGCCAAGCTCCTGGGTGATGAGATCGCGCGCCCGGTCGCGCATGCCTTCCTTGATGTAGTCGCGGGAGATGACGAGGTCTTCACCGTCCTGGCGGCGCACGCCGCGCACGATCAGATGGACATGCGGGTGCTCGGTGTTCCAGTGATCGACGGCCACCCAGTCGAGCTCGGTGCCGAGATCCTTTTCCATCTGGCCAACAAGGTCGCTGGTGAAGGATCGCAGGTCTGACATCTCCAGCGCGTCGTCTGGCGAGACGATGAAGCGGAAATGATGCCGGTCGTCCTCGCAGCGCTCGGTGAAGGCCCTGCCGTCCGCCTCCTCCTCTCCCGGCCCGAACAGTTGCGCCTTTTCTCCGTCCCGAGTGACGCCGTCGCGGCGCAGATAGTCGAGATGGGTGCCGAGCGGCGCGGCGCGTGCCGAATGGCGAACCACGCGCGCCTTGATGACGGCGCCGCGTGAGCGCGCGGTGATGAGACGATTGGCCTGGATGCTGGCCCGCTGCCCATGGCCGAAGCGCGAGCGGTTGCCGGATGTGACGCGGCCGGAGCGCGACACGCCGCCGCCCGCCTTCTTCGCGGCCGCCAGCGCCTGGGCGATGAAGGGGCGAGCCGCCTGCGCACGCGTCGAGCGGATGCGGCCGGGGCGGACGCGGAACTCGCGGTCATCGGCCACGGCATCGCCCCGCAATGTGCGAAAAATCCTGCAAAGCTGGGAAGTAGAGCGCTTGGCGCACATTGCGCCGATGGCGGACAATGTGCGGAACGCGCCAGAAAATCCAAACAAAACAACCGACCGACCGGCGCGCAATGTGCGCCCTTTTATCCTGCCATCGGTCGGTTGTGGTGCCTGCTGCTACCCTTCGCACACTCCATGACACGCCAGAGCCCGAAATCATGCGATGAGAGCTGAAACGCGTCATCGCTCACCCCCCGTGTCATCCTGCGCAATGAAGATGGTCTTCGGGTGGGAATGATCCTCGATGTCCGATTGCACCGGCACGGAAGCGGAGGCGCCGTCCGAGTGCTTGTCCGTGACGCTATCCACGACCGTCCGGTGGTCAACCGAGCGCGGGACGAATAGCGGCGCCTCGCGCCAGTCGGGTGGCGGTGATGGCACAGCCGGAGCGCCGGGCGACGGCACCGTTGCGCCCAGTGCCGGTGCAAGCAGATCGACATAGGCGCGCGTTTCGGTGGGCAACGGACGGCCCGTCGCGAGGTGCTCGTCGTAGCGATCGGGACCGGCATTGTAGGCCGCGAGCATGGCCGGAATCGTACCATAGCGGTCGTACATCTCGCGCAGATAGGCCGCGCCCGCCAGGATGTTGTCGCGCGGGTCGAAGGGATCGGAACTGAGCCGATGTCGAACCCGCAGATCATCCCAAGTCGCTGGCATGACCTGCATCAATCCCTGTGCTCCTGCGCTTGAGAGCGCGCGCGTATTGCCTGCACTTTCGGCACGCATGACCGCGACGATCCAGTGTTCGGGAATGCCGAACCGCTGCGCCGCCTCGGCGATATGCGCGGCAACGGGATCGTCGACTTCATGTCGTCCGGCGGGTGCCGGCTGCGCGGACGCGCTGCCGGTCTCGAGGGTCGCGAGAGACAGGCCGGAAAGGAGAAGGAGGGCAATGCGGCCGCAGGGACCGCACCGCCGCAGTGCTGCTGACGGACCGATGAGCGGCATCGATCAGTCCTGCTCGTCGCGCTTCTTCGGGCGGGTCCAGTGCAGGCCCCAGTCGCGTCCATTCTCGTCCGACTGGAACAGCCGGGCGCGCACCGGAACCGCGAATGCCGGGTCATCGAGGACGACGGAGATGAACGTGCCTGCGCGGTCGCCGGTATGTTTCCAGCCGGCGCCGACTTCGGGGCCGGTCTCGTCGCCGAGATGGACGCGATAGGCCGGCGCATTCTCGCTGTCGGCGTTCTCGGCCGTGACGAAGGTGAGCGCGCAGTCGAAGGACAGCGAGCGGATGCGTCCGCTATAGCCGTCTGCTGTGCGGGTGAACTGACCGATCTGGGGCATGATGATCTCCTGTTTGGATGCGGTGGGATTGCAGGAAGGCGTGCGTCGTCACCGCGTCGGCGCGCGCCAGACGAAGCGGCCATCGCCGTCTTCGTCGGTGTAGAGAGGGACGGCCTGGCCAATGACGGTCGTCGCCGAAAGCGGTCCGAAATAGCGACCGTCGAGGCTGTCGGGGACTTGCCAGTTCATCAGGAAGAACTCGTCTTCGGCGACGGTGCGACAGCCGCTCCAGACCGGCAGCGGGCGGTCCAGGCGATCATGGTCGCGGGCTTCGCCCATGGCGATTCCGTCGACCGTGATGGTGCGGCCGATCCGGCATATGCGCTGTCCCGGCAGGCCGAGAACGCGCTTCAGGATCGGCACGTCACGGCCGATGTAACCGCGCTCGACCATGAAGTCCTCGAGCGGCTCGGGTGGCATGACCGCGACGAGATCGGGAACGTCGAGATGCTCGGCGGGGTCGATCCGATAGAGCCCGATCGGTGCGCTGGCCGACACGTTCCAGACGAGCTTGAGCGAGGTTGGAACGATTGCAGCCGCGGCGACGCACATCGCTGCGAAGCATGTCGCCTTGACGTAGCCGAAGCGGGTCATCGTTCGATCTCCCGCCGCTTGAGCCAGGCCTGATGGCGCTCCCGCGTGTAAGGACGCGGTTCCTGGCCCGCGCTCATCCGGTGGGCCACATGGCGCCAGTGATCGGGGGCGGCGTCGCAGGGATCGACGTCGGCGGCTTCCACCGCGTCGATGTGCTGGAGCACCTTCTCGACCTTCGGCCAGCCTTCGATCTTGAGCAGGATTTCCCCGCCGGGGCGCACGAAAGGCAGCGTCTGATATGCGGCGCCGGGTTCGACGGGGCGCACGATGTCGATGCGGGAGATGACGGTGCCGTAGTCGTTTGCCGCCCAACGCACGAAGGCGAAGACCGCGCCGGGACGGAAGGAGACGACGCGCCGGCGGCGGTCGATGATCCGCTCGCCGGCCGCGCGGCCGAAGCGAATCCAGTATTCGATCCTGCCCTCGATCCAGGTCAGTTCGACATGAGTGAGTGCGTCGGAAGTGTTCGCGGAGTGCGTCGGGCTTTCACCGACGCCGGGAGCCGTGGCGCCGGTCATGATGGATCTCCTTCATCATTGGGGAATTCGCGGGCGAGCAGGTCGCGCAGCATGTCGGCGACGGTGACGCCGCGCCGGAAGGCGGCGATCTTGATGCGCCCGCGCAGCTCGGGCGTGATGTCGATGGTCAGGCGGGCGGTGAATCCGGAGGGCTTGCCGTCACGGGGAGCAGCATCGGCTGATCTGATCCAGTGCTCGGGTTCGCCCGGTCGGGCGGCGAAGGCGCGGCGATTTGGACGGTCGCTCATGGTGCGAGCCTTCCGATCTCTACCGCCAGCGCCGCCACTTCCCGCGCGGCGATGCTGTCCGCGTCGCATTCGCAAGCGAGGCGGCCGGACTGTGCGGCCGACGCAAAGATGACGCGCTGGCCGATCGTCGCTTTGAGCGCGGGCGGGTCCTGGTCGGCGAGCGCATCGCCGGTCTCGCGTGCGATGATGGTTCGTGCCGGACAGCGGTTGAGGACGAAGCGCACGGCGAGCTGCGGACGGAATATCCGCGCCTCCTCGATCAGGCGCAGGATCTCCGCCGAGGCCCAGCCATCGAAGGGTGACGGCTGCACCGGAATGAGGATGACGTCTGCGGCGAGCAGCGCCGAGCGCATCAGCCCCGCGACGCGCGGCGGACCGTCGATGACGACGTGATCGGCATTGCGGGCGAGCTCCGGGGCTTCGTGATGGAGCGTATCACGCGCAAGGCCAATGACGCCGAAGCTTCGCGGCAGGCCCTCACAGCTGCGTCTCTCGGACCAGTCGAGCGCCGATCCCTGCGGGTCGGCATCGATCAGGGTGACGGTGCTTCCGCCTCGCGCCCATTCGCCGGCGAGGTGCAAGGCGAGCGTCGTCTTGCCGACACCGCCCTTCTGGTTGAGGAACGCCGCAATCATGAAGCGTCTCCCGCACCAGTACGGGCCGGATCGTTCTTGGAGACAGCGTCGTCATCGCGTTCAGAGAATGCCGTCTGGCGTCCGCGCTCTTCCTCTTTTCGGTGTGTCGGAGAGTGTTTCTCCCCAGAGTGCCCGCCCCTACAAAAGTTAGATTCTTTGTTAGACTCTAAGTTAAGGGGTCGATTTCCGCTTTCTGCGGAAGAGGTTAGATGCGGTTTGGGTTCCCGATAGCACGATGGGTCGGTTCCCGATGGCACGATAGTCCGGGTTCCCGATAGCACGACGGCTTCCACAGCCTGTCCACAGGGCGCCGGCTCGAAGGCGAGCAGCGTGCGCCCGCCCGCCTCGATCTCGAGAAACAGCGTGTAGCCGGGTAGCGGTTGTCGCTGGATGATCGCGCGCAGTTCGAAGGCGAAGCGCTTGAACGGTGAAAGGCTCCCGGATTTGACGTAGAGATGCCGGAAGTCGAACCGCCAGCCGCGCTTCTGCCTGCCGCCATGCTTGCGCACGATCCGGTACAGCCAACGCTCGATCCCGCCCGTGAGGCCGAAATAGGCGCGGTCGATGGTGAGGACGAGCGCCTCGTCCAGCACCGCCTTGTAGAACCAGTCCGGCACGATGATCTCGATTCCGTCCGGATTGCCGAACGCGTCGGCGCGCTCGGTCCATTCGTTGATCCAGGAGAAGCGGTGCATGCGCCTACCGGTCGTACGACTGCTCGGCGCACCTTCATTTCGGCTGCGTGGATTGGACGGTGGCTGGCGCAGGGTGGTTGCGACCGTGGTCGATTGCAGCCGGTCGAGCGCGGCTCTCAGCCGGCGATAGTCGCGCGCGCCGGTGCCACGTCCGACGAAGGTCAGGATTTCGTATGGGGTGGTGGCGATCAGGCGCGAAGTGCGAAAGCCGTTGTCGCGCGCCTCGACGATCTGGCTGGCCGCCCAGATCAGGATGTCGGCATCCCAGATTGTGGCCATCCCATGCTCTGGCACGGCTTCCACGCGGATGGCGATCTCACCGGTGCGGAAGTCGATCGGCTCGACGCGGTGGGATTTGGATAGGGAGAAAAACGGATAGGCCATGAGGTCCTGCGCATCGCGCGGCGCGAGATCGCTCGGCAGAGCGCGGAACAGCTCAAGCTGCTCCCGTTCCGAATTGCGGGGCCGCGTCGTCATGGGAGTAATCAGCGGCTCTCGGCAGACGACGGATCGTCATGACGTTTGGCCGGAAGGACCGTGCCGACGCCGGGGTCGGAGGTGGATTGCTTGACGCCACGTTCCGCCCAGGCCTGCAGGTCATCGACGGAGTAGACGACACGGCCACCGAGTTTGCGGTAGGCAGGACCGGTTCCGTAGGTGCGGTGCTTTTCGAGGGTGCGGGCGGAAAGGCTGAGCAACCGGGCTGCTTCGGGTGTTCTCAGATAGCGCGGCGGGATGCCGGCGGTGGCTGCGGACATGATCGTGCCTCCATGATCCTTGCTGGCGCCGCCGGATATCGGCGGAGCGTCAGGGTCACCGTGGCGGAGAAGAAGGGGCGTGGGGGAGTGCGAAGTTTCCAGAAAACAATCGCACCCTGGTCGGCGGTTAGCTCAAGTCGGGGCGGTGGCCGAGAAGCAGGCGGCGATAGCCGCCGGAGACGAGGTCGAGGCCAGTGACAGCGCGGCGCATCACCGTGTCGCGCAGCGAAGAGGATTTCCAGGTGATGGCGTTGACTGTGGCGGCGCCGAACACCGCCTCGGCGATCTCCTGATGGGTGGCGCCCGCTTGGCGTCCATCGATCGTGCGGAGCATTTCGATCAGCTGTCGCTGCCTGTGCGGCGTTATCCGCTTGTCGATTGCAGTTCCGCGTCGCAGGGCCACATCGCGGAACCGATTGATCGCATCGATGCGATCCTGAAAGTGCGGGTCGATGAGCGTCACAGCCGCGACCGGACCAGCCGGTGGGTGGCCATCAAGACAGATTGCTACGAACTGCGATGTGCCGAGGGAGAAATGAACGTAGAGGCCCTCATCCGCGGCTCTGGCGTCGGCCGTGACGATGGTGACGTTCATCGTTGGCATGGCGGAGGCATTTTGAGTTGTCAGAATGAGGACGGCCGGGTCGACGGCCGGGCTCCAGAAGATCTTTGCGTCTATGGCGGACAAGTTTGGGGCTATCGGGAAAGCGCAACCCCCAGTGCGCCGTTAGCGCGGCTGCGGCACGGTCGTCCGCTGGGTCGGAGGCTAGCGCCTCCTTCTGGTATTCAGGATTTCGCCTGAGAAACTCCCAAGCGAGTCCTTCGGGATTCAGATCGCTCAGGTATTGGTAGTTCGTCGGATCTCGCCAGTTCCTTTCCGCCACCATGCCGTCTTCCTCCTCCTCAAATCTGCGCGGTGGTACGCATGTGATTGGAAGGTCGCGTCAAAATTGAAATCAGGGAAGCCAGGCAACCGACATATGGTGATGCGTGTAGCGCATCACCCGAAGCTCGGTCAGTCGAGAGTGTTCAATGGTAAGCGGAGCGCAGGAGGTCGCGGTAACCGTTCTCGGTCATCCAATGCGCGCGGGCGAGATGTGTCTGATGAATGTGCTGAGCACGATCGGGTTGTTCTTCGGGATCGAGTCCAAAGATCGTGCGGACAGCTTCGGCCCAATGCGCGGCGTCGGCCTCCGCATCGAGCAAACGAAGATAGGTCTCAAAATGCGCGCGGTCGTAGTCGGTCAAGTGTTCGCTGTGCGGCGGCTCGTCCAGAAAGTCAGCTTGCCCCATCTGTCCCCCGGTCTCTCGGCGCGAGGCCTCGGTGCATATGGTTAACGTAAATTGACAAAATTTGTAGAGGCGCACCGAAAAATCGCTGCGAAAGGTGTGGCGCATTGCGCCTGACACCTCCGTTGTCAGGCCAGCGCTTCTGGCTTGTTAGGTCTCGCGGCATCGACAATCATCACTCCTTCGCCTCGGTCGGAGGACAGGAAGACGATGCCTGCTGCTTCCAGCGCCCGGCGAATCTGGTCGCACGTGCTCTCATGCACCTTGAGTCCGTTGACGGACTCGAGGCGCTTGAGCGCGGTCAGCGAAACCAGGGCCTTTTCAGCGAGCATCTCTTGCGTCCAACCGAGCAATGCGCGCGCGGCCCGTGCCTGTCGGGCGGTGATCATGCATGATCACCTCCTACAGACCCCGGCATTCACGCCACTAAAACGACTATAATAGTCGCCTTTGGTCGATTTGAAAGCAGAAAAACCGTTTTGAATCGGGCAATCGGCGGTTGACGGCGCATCTGATTCGGTCGGCATAAGAAAAGGTCCCGCCCGGACCAGCCGGGCGGGAGCTTGTCGGGCCTCACTCGCCGTTGCGACGGGTGGGGCGCGACCAGATGAGGCTGTAGCCGTCGTCTTCGTCGTCGAAGAGGTTGGCGTAGATCGGAGCGGTGAAACTCGGATCGTCGAGCTTGAGGCCGAGATAGTCGCGGCCCTCGTTCGACTGCTTGGACCAGGCTGCCCCGATCTCGGCGCGACCGACCAGGACGCGGTGGCTGGGAGCGTTCTCGCTGGTCTGGTTGGTTTCAGGGACAATGCGGACGTTCTTGGCCTGCACGTTGAGGGTGACGATTTCGCCGGTGTATTCGTTGCCGGACTTCTTGAAGGTGCCGATGGTTGCCATGGTAGTTCTCCTTGATCGCTGGTTTCGAGCCCGCACCACGCGGCCTCGATGGCGATCGGAGAGGCCGGAGGCGATCGACGGCGCATCGCTTGCGACCGCAGCGTCAGCGGAGGATGGCGATCCGGCGGGTTTCTTGCTGCGCGAGGAATGGCGGCGCAGCCGGCAGGGGAAGAAACTTGACGGGCGCCATTGCGCCATAGGCGATCGAGGCGAAGCCGGCCTTCGGCCAGATCAGTCCATTGAAGAGGCCGTTTGGAGCGGTCGGCTCCCAGGGAAAGGTCAAGGAGAGAGTGGCGATACCGTGCGCTCAAGCTCTTGTCCGGCGAAGAAACGCAATTCGTTCGCTACCCAGCAGGCCACAGCCCGCATCGTATTCGGCGCCATCAGACGCAAACCCCCACCCATTCCCCTGCATTGTCGGTTGCACAGGGATCGGGGCCATTTGCGCCATGCCGCCTGCGGGCGCTGATCCTCGACCGAAATCGTCGGTTCGACACTTACCGCGCGTCCGCCTCGCCCAGACTTCGATACGGGGTGCGGCGGAATCTCGGCCTCCCCTCCCGGTTCGACCGGCGACGACGCTCAGACGCTGGCGGGGGTCTGCCCGGCAGGCCCGGGCGGTGCCATGGAGGTCACGCGCACGAAGGCCGTGATGCCGATGGCCACCGCGCCGATCACGGAGAAGACGGTCTGCCAGGTTTCCGACGGCATGAGATGTTTGACGATGCCGTGAGTGGCGTGGAAACCCGCGATGGCGGCAGGTGCCACGAAGGCGAGCGCGACAGCGAGTTTCACCCACATGGGCCGGGCGAACAGGATGAGGAACTGCGCAAGGCCGAACACAAGGCCAGCGCCAACAAGTCCGATAAGGACGCTGCCCGGCAGGCCGGCTCCGGTCTGATAGGCCCACATTCCGGCCGCCACGCCGCCGAGCGCGGGCAAGGCGTAAATGGCAAGCGTGAACAGCAACCAGCAGAGGACGGCGATTGCGGTGACGGATCCGAGGATGGCAATAATCATGGTGGCGTCTCCGTAAGATGAGGTTCGAACGGTCGCGCCTCCACCACCACCGCGGCGCGATTGAAGCGTATCACATTTTTGAGTCGGGTGCGATTGGGAAGGTCCGCTTCGAGCCCGTGTTTCACCTTCAATTCTATGACGCACACGGCAGCTTTGCGCCGCAGTGAGGCCTACTTTGGTTGGCATACAGCCTGGGTTCAACAACCAAGTGGCATAACTAGCCGCGCGGTACTAACATCGCTGTCGGATCGTGCGGTTGAGGCAAATCACTATGAAAAGAAGCCCGACGATATTTCTTCAGGTAGTCATTGTGCTCATGGGAGTGGGCGCTCTTGCCGTCATGCTCCTCGAGCCTCACGTCGAGGGCGGGAATGTGAACGCGTCCCTCGTCCAGATATATTTCAATGACCCCTTCCTGGCGTGTGCATATGTGGCGTCCGTTCCGTTTTTTGTGGCGCTATACCAAGCGTTCACATTGCTCGGACAAATCGGGCGAAACAAAGTGTTCTCGCCGGGCTCCGTGCGAGCGCTGCGGATCATAAAATACTGTGCGATATCCCTTGTCGCTCCTCTTCTGGCGGCAGAAGCCTACTTCTTTATGATCGTGCGCGGTCATGATGACATTGCGGGCGGGGTTGCCATCGGTCTCTTCCTGATTGTGGTTTCCACCATCGTCGCCGCTGCTGCATACGTGCTTGAATCAACGTTGCAAAACAACTTCGATACGCGATTGAGGACGGCCTGACGGGAGGCGGTTCATTCGAACCGCCACACCGGGATGCCGAGCTTCCTTGCCTTGTCGGCGAGGTTCTCCTGAATGCCGGTGCCGGGGAAGACCATGACCCCGATCGGTAGGACGTCGAGCATCTGATCGTTGCGCTTGAAGGGCGCGGCACGGCCGTGTTTCGTCCAGTCAGGTGCAAATCCGATCTGGGTGACGTCGCGGTGATCGGCCCAGCGGGCGGCGATCTTCTCGGCGCCTTTCGGCGATTTGCCATGCATCAGCACCATGTCCGGATGCTTGGCATGCACCTGGTCGAGCTTGTCCCAGATCACCTTGTGATCGTTGTAGTCGGCCCCGCCGGAGATGGCGACCTTCGGACCGGCGGGCAGCAGCACTTCACGGCTGGCGCGTTTGCGCTCGGAGATGAAGTCCCGGCTGTCGATCATCGCCGATGTCAGGGCGCGATGATTCACCTGCGAGCCGGTGCGCGGGGACCAAGGTGAACCGGTGGTGCGCAGATAATGCTCGGCGGCGCTGTCGCGGAAAACTTCCAGGCTGTCGCGACGTTCGATGAGGCCTTGTCCGGTCTCGATGAGGCGTTCGAGCTCGACGGCCTTGATTTCGGAGCCATCCTGTTCACGCTGCCCGCGCTTCTGCGCCTGCTCGTTGTCGTCGAGCTTGCGTTCGAGCCGGTCGGCGGCGCGGTGGAACATGTTGACGGTCGACCAGAGGAGGTCATCGAGTTCGCCATCGAGGGCGGTATCCGCCATGGTGGCGATCAGGGCGTCGAAGATGTCGGAGACCGCGCCGGCGATGACGTTGTCCTCGGGGACGAGGCGGGGATCCGGACCGTGCCCGTCGTGGCGGTAGCCGTGGAGTTCCAGTTCGTTCAGTGCGTGCTCGGTCGGCGAGGATTCGTGATGGGGTTCGAAGGTGTCGTCGTCGAGTGTCATCGGGTGGCTCCCTTTGTCGGTTGGCCGCGCCCGCCGCGGCCTTCATGGCGCCGAAAGACGGCGGGCGGACCGGGCCTGCATCCTGGAGCGGCAGCGCAAGGACCGGAGCGGCAGCGGAGGATGGCGGAGGCCGGCGATTTTGCTTCGCGATGGAAAGGCCCGCAGGGCCGAGGGAAAATCGTTGGCCGCAGCCATTGCCGGACCGGACCCGCCTGCCGTCCGGTCGCCCTATCAAGAAGGCCGGGGCGCGGCCCTCTCCGACATCCATAGGGAGCCGTTGACGAAGGTTGCGACGTCACCGCCATCTCCCGCACCGCTGCCCCGTTCAGCCTGACAGAACGGATTCCATGAACCTGGCGACATCCTGCGGCGCGAGTTGAACCCGGATGGAGGCCCGGAAGGAGTCGAGACCACGCAAGCGCAGATCCTCGTTGAGATCGCCCAGCATCGGCGAGAGTGGCAGCGCTTCGATGCCGAGCGCATCTGTCCGTTCGACCAGCGTATCCCGCGCGCCGTCGCCCGCCGGATCGTCATCGCGGACGATGTAGAGTCGGCGCAGCGTGTCGGGGAACAGGATGGCGGCAAGATGAGCTGCGGAGAGCGCAGACGCCATCGGCATCTCGGGCAAGACACAGCGCAGTGACAGCATGGTCTCGATGCCTTCGCCTGCCGCCATGACCTCGCCCGCCACGCCGAAACGCACCGCGTGGCCGAGCAGATCGCCCATTGCCCGTCGCGGCGTTTCGATCGGGGCCTTGCCGAGTGTTGCCTCGCTGAACCCGTCCGGATCAAGCCAGGTCCGGTGCGCGCCTGTCTGGTGTCCGTCTAGGTCGGTGACCGATGCGATCAGCGCGGGCCAGGTCTCTGTCGGGCTATGCTCGTCGGGCCGGTAGTAGCAGCGCGGATCAAATCGTAGCGATCCGGTTTCGTGCAAAGCAGTAATGCCGCGCTTACGGAAATACGTTTCCGCGAGTGTGCCCATAATCGGCTGCGCCATCGAGAACAATCGCTTGGCCGCCAGTGGTGAACCCGTTGGTGCGGGCGATTTCCGCTTCGGTGATGATGCCGGCTCCGGCTCGGGATGCGGCAGGCTGAGAAACCGCCGCGCCTCGTCGGCCACGTCTCTGAACTCCGTCAAACCGCAGCTTTCCCGGATGACATCGAGCAAATCACCATGTTCACCCGTTGCGGCGTCGGTCCATTTGCCCACGGCTCCCTTGCCGGACTCGGGGCCGGTCAGGCGCACGAACATCGAGCGCCCCTTGGTGTTGCGCACGTCGCCCACCATCCAGTAGCGGCCCTCGCGCCGCCCGCTGGAAAGATATTCGCGGCACACGGCCTCGGCCTGCCGGCCGAGACGATGTGCGAGGTCTGAAGCGTCGCGGGTCATCAGGCTGCCTCCCGCTCGGCGATGCGTTCGACCGGGAACCGCTCCAGCAGCCTCGCGAGGACCGCTGCGCCGGAGGCGTCGGTCGGGACGAACAGCCGGAACTTCCACGAGATGATCTCGCCGAAGAGGCCATAGGCCTTGAGGCGGTCGCGCATCGTGTCGGTGAAGCCGGTGAGCTCGATGCGGTTCGCACCCATGACGCGGGCGCGGCGAAGCTGAAGCCCCTCGGCGAGGTCGAGGATCGTGCGACCCTCGGTCAGCGCGGCGAAGGCGTCGTCCGCCGAAAGGCTGGTGGTGCCTGTGGTCGCCGCGTTCGCGGCCCAGGCCGGTGAGACCTTGCGGCCGATGATCCGCTCGCCATCGTCGGTCTGGAGCCGGTAGACCCGCGTCGATTCATTGGGCAGGCGCTTCCAGATCGGCAGCAACAGTCCGGAAACGATGTGGACGGTGCTGTCTGTGAATTCCGGTACCGCCGCCACTTCGGTGTCCCAGATGCGGGCAAACGTCTCGCGGTCGGTTTCGACCCAGTGGGTGTCCGCCATCATCGTGAGCGGGACCTTGGAGGATTCCATCGGCCGGATCAGGCGCACCCGGCGTTCGACGACACCGTCGTCGTCGATCACGCTGGTGGTCGGGACACGCACAGCGGCCCGGCCCGATCGCTCGTTGACCAGCAGGGCTGCACGCGAATCGGTGAGATGGTCGAGCGCCTCGTCCAGCGTGACGGGATGGTTGCGCTCGCGCTGCGCGACGGTGAGCAGCGTGGTCTCCGCGCCGGTCGCGGGATGGGTGTGGATTACCTGCCGGTCGGTGACAGTGAACTGTTCGCCCCTGAGCGTTTCCAGCCCGACATCATAGGTGCCGCTGGCAATGGCGCCCTCGATCAGGGCGGTGAGGATCTGCTCGAAATGCGCGAACAGGATGTTCTGCAGATCGATGGTGAGCGCCAGGAGCCGGTTGAGGAAGGTGGTGATCGGCGGCAGGTCATCTTTGATGCCGGTATCATCCATCAGCTTCAGGCCGGTCGAGGCCTCGAAGGTCTGGAGCGGGCAGCCTTCCACCTTGCCGCCGACGATCATCAGGTAGAGCCGGCGCAGCGCATCACGCGCATAGGCGCTTTCGAGATTGTCCTCGGCGCGGAACAGGCCCTGGCCGCCGGTCTGGCGCTGGCCGCGGGTGATCGCGCCAAGCGTGTCGAGGCGGCGGGCGATCGTGGAGAGGAAGCGCTTCTCGGCTTTCACATCGGTGGCGACCGGCCGGAACAGCGGTGGCTGCGCCTGGTTGGTGCGGTTGGTGCGCCCCAGGCCCTGGATCGCCGCATCGGCCTTCCAGCCCGGTTCCAGCAGATAGTGGACGCGCAGCCGCTGGTTCTTCGCCGCGAGGTCGGCATGGTAGGAGCGCCCCGTACCCCCTGCGTCCGAGAAGACGAGGATACGCTTGACGTCATCCATGAAGGCCTGGGTTTCGGCGAGGTTTGCCGAAATTGCTCGGCCCTCGACGGCGAGGCGATCGGCCGTGGCACCGGCACCCGGCTTGCGGACGATGCGGCGCGAGCGACCCGTGACCTCGGCGACCATATCGGTGCCGAAGCGCTGAATGATCTGATCGAGTGCGCCGGGAACCGGCGGCAGCGAAGCGAGCTTCTCGATCAGCCTGTCACGCCTTGCGACGGCCTCGCGGCTTTCGACGGGCTGGCCGTCACGGCTTACCGGTCGGGAGCACAGATTGCCTTCGGAGTCAGTGAACGGCTCGTAGAGCTGCACCGGGAAGGAATGGGCCAGATAGTCGAGCACATATTCGCGGGGCGTGATGTCGACCTGGACGTCGTTCCAGTCTTCGGTCGGAATCTCGGCCAGGCGTCGTTCCATCAGCGCTTCACCGGTCGAGACGATCTGGATGACGGCGGCATGGCAGGCTTCGAGATCGGCGTCGATGGCGCGGATCAGCGACGGCGTCTTCATCGCCGTGATGAGGTGGTTGAAGAAGCGCTGCTTGGCGCTCTCGAACGCGGACCGTGCGGCGGACTTAGCCTGCCGGTTCAGAGTGCCCTCGCTGCCGGTGACGTTGGTCGCCTGCATGGCGGCGTCGAGATTGTTGTGAATGATCGCGAAGGCGCCGGCATAGGCGTCGTAGATGCGCCGCTGCTCGTCGGTGAGCTGGTGCTCGACCAGCTCGTATTCGACGCCTTCATAGGAGAGCGAACGGGCCTGATAGAGGCCGAGCGCCTTGAGATCGCGTGCCAGCACCTCCATGGCGGCGACCCCGCCATCCTCGATCGCCTCGACGAATTCGGCGCGGGTGGCGAAGGGGAAATCCTCACCGCCCCACAGGCCGAGCCGTTGGGCATAGGCCAGATTGTGAACCGTGGTGGCGCCGGTCGCGGAAACATAGACGACACGGGCATCGGGGAGCGCGTGCTGCAGGCGCAGCCCGGCGCGGCCCTGCTGCGAGGCAGCCTGGTCGCCGCGTTCGCCCTTCGATCCGGCGGCGTTCTGCATGGCGTGGCTCTCGTCGAAAATGATCACTCCATCGAAATCCTTTCCCAACCAATCGACGATCTGCTGCACGCGCGAAACCTTCGATCCGCGCTCGTCGTAGCGCAGCGTGGCATAGGTGGTGAATAGGATGCCCTGCGGCAGACGGATGGGCGTGCCCTGGCGAAAACGCGACAGCGGTGAGACCAGCAGCCGTTCCTGACCGAGGGCCGACCAGTCGCGCTGTGCGTCCTCGAGCAGCTTGTCGGATTTGGAGACCCAGACGGCGCGGCGGCGGCCTTTCAGCCAGTTGTCGAGCAGGATGCCGGCGACCTGTCGACCCTTGCCCGCGCCTGTGCCGTCACCGAGGAACCAGCCACGCCGGAAACGGACAGCGTCGGCGGCGTCTTCCGCCGCGGCGGTGACCACATCGCAGGTGTCATCGACGGTCCAGGAGCCGGCGAGATGCTGGGCGTGGGCTTCGCCGGCATAGATCACGCTTTCGAGCTGGGCGTCCGACAGAGTGCCATCGGCCACGAGCTCCGCCGGCAGATGCGGGCGATGGTCCGGCTTCGGCGGCGCGACCGAGGCCATGGCGGCGGACTGGACGAGCCTGGTGGGATGCGCCTGAGAGCCGGGAATACGGATCGACTGAAGCGCGTATTCCTCGTAGATCGCATCGGTGAGATGCCCGCCCTGCGGCGGGATCCAGTCGACCGTCTCATAGGTGAGCTCTTCGCAGGTCGGGTCGGAAATGGACGATGCGATGCTGACACCACCGCGATTGCGAGGCGCGGCTGCGATCGAGCGCGATGGGATGATCGGCCGTCCGGAGATCGCCGCCAAGGAAACCGGTGCGCGGGGCGGCATGTCCGCCTCGATCCAGCCGAGCAGCGACGCGACATCGGGGGCGATACCCCGCGATGGCGGAAAGGCGGTGGGATCATCGGCCGCGATCTTGTCGATCACCGTCAGCCGGGTTTCGATGGTGGTGCCATGGCGCGCATAGACCTTTCCGTCGATCGCAGCGGTGAAGACGACGCGCCCATGCTCCTGCAACCGCATAAAGGCGTCCCGCCAGTTCGGGGTCTCAGGCGCGAAGCTAGCGCCGGTGATGGCAACCAGACGTCCGCCCGCCGCCAGGCGCGCCAGCGCCGAGGTGACATGACGATAGGCGGCGTCGGCCATGCGTCCCGAGACGTTGGCCATCACCGAGAATGGCGGGTTCATCAGCACGACGCTGGGAACGGCACTGGCATCCAGATAGTCGTCGATCTGTGCTGCATCGAAACGTGTGATCGAACGAGCCGGAAAGAGGGACGAGAGAAACGCACCGCGCGTCTCGGCCAGCTCGTTGAGATGGAGCCGGCCTCCGGCGATTTCGGCGAGAATGGCGAGCAGGCCGGTGCCGGCGGACGGTTCCAGCACGACGTCGTCCACGGTGATCGCGGCGGCCGTCGCCGCGGCGAAGCCCAGGGGAATAGGTGTCGAGAATTGCTGGAAGGCTTCGCTCTCTTCGGAGCGGCGGGTGTGCGAGGGCTGAAGGCCTGCGATCCTGGTGAGCAATGGCAACGCGGCCGCCGGAGACCCGGCTTTGCGCAGAAGCGCCTTTCCGTATTTGCGCAGAAACAGGACAGCGGCGCCTTCGCAAACGTCATAGGCGGTCTTCCAGTCCCAGGCGCCATCGGTGTCGGAGCCGCCGAAGGCGGCATCCATCGAGATGCGGAGCGCGGGCGCGTCGATGCGGCGGCCTTGTTCGAGCAGCGGAAGGAGTTGATGGGCGGCGCGGGCGAGCGCCGCCGCGGGAACGATCTCTGTCATGGGGAGAACCTCGGGAGAGCGGAACGGGACAAGCCGGGCAGTGCTCTCTCTGGACCGCACCGGCTCAAACCCGTCCCGGCAACCCTCTCCCTCTCATGGCTCGGGCGGCCGATAGGCCTCGTAGGGATTGCCGTCGGCAAGATGACCGAAAGGCGTGAAGAGGAACTCCTCGTCGTCCCGGCCGACCGCGCAGATCACATAGCGCACCGCTCCAGTCTCGGCGTCGGCGCATTCGAGCAGGGCGAGATTGCCGTCGGCGGCGGCCCGCAACAGCGTCTGGAAATTGGCGCGGGCATGGTCGGGAATGCTCATGGCCGATCTCCCTGGAGCGTGTCGGCGAGCGATTCGCCGGTATAGGTCCACGCCACAGTCTCGCCGGTGGCAAGGTCGAGGACATGGGCGCCGCCGCCGAACGCGTCGATACGGGGCCGTGAACAGGTATTGGCGTATTGGAAGCCCCACCGTCCGGTCAGTGAGAACGCTGTGGCGCAGCGTTTGACGAACTGGATGACATGTTCCGGATCGCCGGTGCCATCGTCGCGTATCCAGAGGCAGGTGCCGCCATGCTCGGGCACGATCGAGAGATCGAAACCTTCGGACGGCGGGTCTTCCGAGGCGTTTTCATCGGACAGGCGATTGTAGAGATCGAGCGCGCGCGCCGCGTTCTCGGGTGTCCTGACGTCGAGGACGCAGGAGAAGTGGGTGAAGTAGTCGGCCATTGACAGGCTCCTGAAACAAAAAGGCCCGGTGCGGTGACCGGGCCGGGTTGGGAATGATGGTGTGAGATGCGGGGCGGCCCTGGCCGCCCCGCAGGAGTGGCTATTCGGCGGCTACGGTTTGCGGCGCGTCGACCGGCTCTTCCTCGCCGTCGTCCTCGTCGGAGAGGAAGGCCGGCAGGGCTTCGGCACCATCGACCTCGGCATCCGAGGTGGTGCCATCGTCGATGACGGGTAGGCGCAGCGGTTCGGGCAACCAGCCGCTGTCGGCGAGCAGCCGTTCGGCCTCCTTCGCCATGTCCGGCTTCTTCAGGTGGTCGATGAGCTGTGCCGTCTCCTCGCCCTTGGCCTCGCGCACCGCTTCGAGGATGCGGGGTTTGGTCACCCGGCCGAAATAGTTGTCGACTGTCGGCCGCCATCCGATTTCGACCATATCGAGCCCGACGGCACGGGCGAGCCGGTCCGCCTCGTGGATGCGCTGCTGAACGCCGCGCGCCGTCGGCCCCGCGCCATAGGGATTGGCCTTCTCGTAGAGCGCGTTGACGCCGAAGGAGACGCAATGGGCGAGGAGCGCCATGCGGCTCGCATCGTCGAGACCGTCGATCTTGGCCCAGAGCGCCGCGTCGTCTTCGAGGGGCAACTCAGCCTTCCAGGCCTCGTGCCGGTCGTCGATTGTCTTCGCGGCGGCGCTGTCTTTCAGGTCATCTCCCTGGACGGGGAAATAGACCTGCCGGACCGACGCCTCCAGGCATCCCGGTGTCGAGACGTGCTGGAAGGTGTCGCGCACCAGCTTTTGGATCAGCGCGGTCATGGCGACCGAGGGATTGTCGGCCAGCGCATCGCGCAGCGCGAGGGACCGATGCGCCGTCAATTCGATCACCAGCCGTTCGGGCAGCGGCTTGATCGCATCGTCCTCCTCGTCGTGCGGCTCGGGTTCGCCGCCGACGGAAATGACGGTGCGCTGCACGGCGCGGGGCTCGGTCGTCCCATCGCCATCGCTTCCCGCATCATCGCCGCCTTCGGACACTTCATCCTCGGGGCGGACATAGCCACGCTCGACGGAGAGATGGCCATCGTGGCGGATGCTGACGAATGAACCGGCGCGGCCGATTTCGGTCGGATCGTACTGCTTCGGTCGATCCTCGAAGGCCTCGAGCACCATCTCGATCTCGCCAAGCCGTTCATCCACCTCGTCGGGCAACTCATCGGCCTCGGCATATTCGGCTTCGAGGCGGTCGAACTCCTCGCGCAGCGCTTCGCGCACGGCCCGTTCCTCGTGGGTCAGATCGACCGGCGTCCCGGTGAGCGCCCGCAAACCGTTGGTGTGGCCATAGGGCAAATCGGTTGCGACCGAGATCCATTTCCAGCCCTCCTCGGCGATGGTCTCCGCCTCGGCGGTGAGCTTTTCGCCGACCAGCCGTTCGAGCAGAGCGACATCCTCGATCCAGCCGCCGTCATCGTCCTGGAACAGATCGCGCAGGACGGTGCCGCCAGCCTCTTCATAGGCTTCGATGGTGACGAAGCGCACGCGCCGATCCGAGGCCCGCACGGTATTCTCGGTCAGCATGCGACGGATCTGATAAGGCTCCTTCGACCAGCTATGCTCGATTGCCTCCCAGACCTGTTCCTGGCGGGCATGGTCGGTGGAAACGGTGAAGGCCATAAGCTGATCGAGCGTCATGGCGTCCTCGGCATAGAGATCGAGGAGTTTCTCCGACACTGAAGCGAGCTTGAGGCGCTGCTTGACGGTGTTGACCGAGACGAAGAACCGCGCGGCGATGTCTTCCTCGCTCATGCCCTGGTCCCGGAATGTCTGGAAGGCGCGGAACTGGTCGAGGGGGTGGAGCGGTTAGGTTATGCGTCAAGTGTCCTTTTGGCTGGATAACGCTGATTCTAAGGACTTC
>NZ_JBAKFR010000010.1:0-132831 GCF_053484295.1 Martelella sp. AMO21009 | reverse complement strand
GTCGCTGTCGCGACATCTCTCCCCTCCGGGGCGAGAAGATTGGGGGGCTATGCGGGGAGACCATATGCGATACTCTGCCCTCAAGGGGGGAGATTAATGGCTGCGGCGCCGTGCGCAGCACTTTCGCCCAGATCGCGGCACTTCTACCGCCCAATTTCCGCCCCGCCTCATTGTCTCTTGCGCGCAAGCCCCCATATCCACCCCGAATGCCGGTGACGGCCGGCCAGAATGGGGACTTGCATTGGATTTCGTATACATCGCGCTCGGGCTCGTCGGGCTTTACTTCGGGGCGGAATGGCTGGTTTCAGGCGCGGTCGCGACGGCGCGGCGGATGGGGATATCGCCGCTGGTGGCCTCGCTGATCATCGTCGGCTTCGGTACCTCGCTGCCCGAGCTTCTGGTTTCCGTGCGCGCCGCGCTCACCGGTGCGCCGGGCATCGCACTTGGCAATGTGGTCGGCTCCAACATCGCCAATATATTGCTGATCGTCGGCGCGGCAGCGGTGATCTTTCCGATTTCCGGCTGGGACAGGAATGTCCGCCGTGATGCCATCGCCATGACGGGCGCCTCCGTCTTCCTGCTGTTCCTGGTGCAATATGATGTGATCGGGCGGGTGGCCGGCCTCGTGCTTCTGGCGCTACTCGCGCTGTTCCTCTTCCGGACCTACCGCTTCGCCGTCGCCACCGAGACAAAGCCCGAACTGCCGGCCGATGGCGCGATGCCGGTGTGGAAGATGGCGGTGCTGATCGTCGCCGGGCTCATCCTGCTGATCATCGGCGCGGAGTTGCTGATCCGCGGCGCGACCGAGCTTGCCGCCCATTTCGGCATATCCGACGCGGTGGTGGGGCTCACCGTCGTGGCGCTCGGCACCAGCCTGCCGGAGCTCGCCACCGCCGTCGTGGCCGCCCTCAAGCGCCATTCCGATGTCGCGATCGGCAATGTCACCGGCTCCTGCATCTTCAACGTGCTCTGCATCATCGGCGCCACCGCCGTGATCGCGCCGCTCCCCGTGCCGGAAGGCTTCGCGACCTTCGACGTGCCGGTGATGCTGGCCGCGACCGTGTTCTTCGCGCTGATGCTGTTCTTCGCCCCGAAATTCCACCGGGCGACGGGAGCGGCGATGCTGGCGGTCTATGCGGGCTATATCTGGGCGCTTGTGTAGCCTTGTGTAGCGCGCCCCGCCCTCACGTCGCGCCTTGCTAAACATGACAATAATAGTCATATTAAAGCGATGAACAAACGACCAGAACCGAAGCGCTTCGAGGTCCTCTCGACCGCGCAACTCACCCCGAACATGCGACGCGTAACCATCGGCGGCTCCGCCATGGCGCAGTTTCCACCCCACCAGGACGGCGGCTATGTAAAGCTGATGCTGCCAGGCGCCGGTGAAAAGCCGATGGTGCGCACCTACACGATCCGCCGCCAGACGGCGGACGCCCTCGACATCGATTTCGCGCTCCACGGCGATCACGGCAGCGGCGGACCGGCCGTGTCATGGGCGCAGGACGTGAAGCCCGGCGAGACGATCACCGTCGGCGGACGGGGCCCGGCCAAGCCGCTTGCGCCCGGCGCCGACTGGTATCTCATCGCCGGCGACATGACCGCGCTGCCCGCCATCGCCGTCAATCTGGAGGCGCTCTCCGATGATGCAGTCGGCGACGCGGTGATCGAGATCCAGAGCGAAGCGGACCGCCAGGACCTCCCCCACCCCGAAGGCGTCACCCTGCACTGGCTCATCAACCCCGAACCCGGCCATCACCCGCAAAAATTCGAAACCTTCGTCCGCGCCCTGCCCTGGCGAAACGGCCGCGTCTACGCCTGGTGCGCCGCCGAGTTCGAAACCATGCGGCGTGTGCGGACGTATCTCAGGCAGGAACGCGGGCTTGGGCCGGATCAGCTCTATATTTCCAGCTACTGGAAACAGGGGCTTGGTGAGGATCAGCACCGGGTGGTGAAAAGAGCGGATGCGGAGACGGCAACGTCCTGAGACAGGTCGCGTCGCTTAATGGAGCTGGATGTCGGATGCCGCCGCGTGCAATACCGCAATTGGCAATGTCACCGGCTCCAGCATCTAACTAATGCGCCAATGAAGTGATAGCACCGTAGCGCATACCGCAGGCATTGCAATCCACGATGCGCCGGTGATGCTGGCGTCTTGCGCCGGGGATACCTGAGCTTTGGTGTAGTGGCTGAGGAAGATACATTCCGTGTGATTGAATCTAGCTAATTTCGAAGCGGAATGTCTGAGATATGGATCATTTCGTAAGGCTCTGCGATCTTCTTCTCCGCTAGAACGCTCCCTATCGCCTCCTTTATCTCAACCGGGAATTGCGTAGGTCCAACGATAACACGATCCAAAAGTTCGGGAATCTCTATTCCCAATAAATTTTGCTCTGGTATATTCTTCAATGGAATTTTAAATATCTTTTGAGGCACGCCGTTAAAAGTAAATATACCGGGTGTGATGTGAGCCGATTCAACGAAACTTGGGCTGTAAATGATGCGCCACTCACGCTCCTCCGCAAAACCTGGATGTTTAGTGCAAAGCATTGCCATCCTGAACACTTCGAAGATGCGAGCGAGCAATTGCTGCTCTCCTAGTTCAAGAATAATATTAAGGTGTTCTTCGAAGCCGTTCAGAACCTCTTCAAAGTGCCTACCAAATTGCTCTTCGTTGAGATATGCAACCGGAGATGTATAGGCATTTAGTGCATCGTTCGGAGCAAGAAGCGGTTTGCTTTTAACAATAAGGGCTACGCCAGCGGAACCCCCATAGGCCCTCCACATAGATAATCGTCCAATCTGATCGTCAGAAGGATCGTGCTCGGAAATACATGAGATGTAGGTGTTATTCCGAAAGCTGGGAAGCCAAGCATTAAAGCGATCTTCGATATTGCTGGCAAAATTTGGAAAGGCAGCCTCAAAGATCGACTGGAAGCGGTCTTTGTGTTCAGCATATGCGCGGGCTAGGCATGCAAAGCCGTGCTCCAATTCCATAAAATCATTCATGCAGGTGGATTTGCGCATCCAGACCTCTTCGTTTCCAATAATCTTCAACGCGGTATCGGCACTGGTGTAATGTGCAAAACGCGCTTCACTCATAAGAGCGGTTACAGTCTTCTCGAAGGCAAAGGGGTGGAATATTTTGAAAAGAGATAGATCTTGCTCGTCTAAGCCGGGTATTACGTTCGCCTGCATCGAATCGCCTCATTAATATGATATTGAAGAACATAGCACCCTACCTTGGGGCTCGCGGTGTTCAACCGAGATCACCGATGTGTAGTCCTAAAAGAAGTGTACGCCACACTTCTAACCAATCTCCCTTGCATTCCGCCCGAAAATCCGTATAAGCCGCTCATCCAAAGGTCCGGTCTTCAGGCTGGTGGCTGAACGGAGGGCTGTTTTCGCTGTGGCGGAAATGCCTGGCGCGGTAAAAGCGCCTGCCTCCCGTGTCGCCGCTCTCGACCGTCTCGTCTAACGCTTTTCTTGCCGGGGTTCCCCCTCAGGAGCAGTCGTTGAGGCTTAGCCGCCGAAGTCCGGGTCCTGGAAACGCAAGAAAGGCAAATATCAATGGCACTTTACGAACACGTGTTCCTGGCCCGCCAGGACATCACGGCCCAGCAGGTTGACGCCATCGTCGAGCAGTACAAGGGACTGATCGAGGAAAACGGCGGCAAGGTCGGCCGTATCGAGAACTGGGGCCTGAAGTCCCTCACCTACCGCATCAAGAAGAACCGCAAGGCGCATTACGCGCTGATGGACATCGATGCCCCGGCTGCCGCGATCCACGAGATGGAACGCCAGATGCGCATCAATGAAGACATCCTGCGCTACATGACCATCAAGGTCGAAGCGCATGAGGAAGGTCCGTCGGCCATGATGCAGAAGCGCGACCGCGACGACCGTCCCCGCCGTGATGGCGGACGCGACGGCGGCCGTGACAACCGTGGCGGCGACCGCGGCGAACGCCGCCCGCGCTTCTGATCTTGAGATAAAGGATAATTACAATGGTAGCCATCGCTTCTATCCCGACGCGTCGCCCGTTCAACCGCCGTCGCAAGACCTGCCCCTTCTCCGGCGCCAACGCTCCGAAGATCGACTACAAGGACGTGCGTCTCTTGCAGCGCTACATTTCCGAGCGCGGCAAGATCGTGCCCTCGCGCATCACCGCCGTCAGCCAGAAGAAGCAGCGTGAACTGGCCCGCGCCATCAAGCGCGCGCGCTTCCTCGGCCTTCTGCCCTACGTCGTTTCGTAAGGTTTTTGGTGGGCGGGGCGACCCGCCTGCTCTGTCTCGCGTAACGCGCCTTCATGCCCTTTCGCGGGCGGCGCTGCCGTAAGGTCGATCTCCCCCCTTGAGGGGGAGATGCCCGGCAGGGCAGAGAGGGGTGCAGCGCGAGAACCGAAATTCTGAATATGCGGAGAGGGTTCACCCCTCTCTGTCGCTTTCGCGACATCTCTCCCTCAGGGGGAGAGATTGTTGGAGAGCGGCGCTACTGGAGGACGAAAATCCTCCAAAACGGCTCCGGCGCGGTGGGCGCGCAGCAGCCGAAAACATAACCCAGGTTGGGAAACGTGGCTTTCCCTAACTGCTTGAACGGCAGGACAGCGAGATGAAGACGCTCAATGCGAGAACATTGCTGATCGGCGCGCTTTCCGGCGTGGCAGCCTTTGCGCTTGCCTATGCCGCCGGCGTGACCGTGCTGTTTTCGACGCTGCTTGCCGCCGCCTCCGCCCTTCCCATCCTGATTGCCGGCCTCGGCTATGGGCTCCTGCCCGCGATCGTCGGCATCGTGGTTGCCGGCGCGCTGGGTCTCGCGCTCGCCTCGCCCTTCTTCGCGCTCTATACGCTCGCCGTCACGCTGATCCCCGCCGGCTGGCTCAGCCATCTCGGCAATCTTGCGCGCCCGGCCTCCGAGATCGGCGGCCCGGACGGCCAGATGGCCTGGTATCCGCTCGCCGACATCATGATGCATCTGTGCGCCGCCGTGACGCTGGCGCTGATCGTGGTCGGCACGGTCGCGGGCTACGGTCCCGACACCACCGGCCAGGTGATCGACGCCGTCATCGACGCGCTGAACTCCGAGAACCCCGAACTCGCCCTGGAGCCGGCGCTTGTCGCGCAGTACAAGGCGATGTTTGCCGTGCTCCTGCCGATGGTGCAGGGCGCGACCTCGGTGATCCTGCTGTTCGTCGCCTTCCATTTCGCCAGCCGCATCGCCATCGCCTCGGGCCTTTCCAACCGCCCGCGCGAGGATGTGGCCGTGGCGCTGCGCATGAACACCAACGCGATCTTCGTGTTTCTGGCCGCGCTGGTGGTGACGTTCTTCTTCGGCGGCCCGATCGGTCTGGTTGGCGCCGCCTGCCTCGGCGCCTTCGGCGGCGGGTTCCTGCTTGCCGGCCTTGCCCGCATGCATCTTGCCGCCCGCGGCAAGAGCTGGGCCGTGCCGGTGATCATTCTCTCCTACCTCTCTTTGATCTTTACCTTCCCGGCCCTGGTGTTCGTCGTCATGGGCCTTCTCGACACGCGTCGGGCGATCGCTCTTTCACCGGGCGCGCCCACCAACAACAATGATGATGAAAGGAATGAACCATGGACGTAATCCTGCTTGAACGCATCGCCAAGCTTGGCCAAATGGGCGAAACCGTGAAGGTTCGCGACGGCTATGCACGTAACTACCTGCTGCCGACCGGCCGTGCGCTGCGCGCCAACGCCGCCAACAAGGCCCGTTTCGAGGCCGAGCGCGCGGTGCTCGAAGCCCGCAACCTCGAGCGCAAGAACGAAGCCCAGAAGGTTGCCGACGTGCTGGAAGGCAAGTCCTTCATCGCCGTGCGCGCCGCCGGCGAAACCGGCCAGCTCTACGGCTCGGTTGCCGCTCGTGACGTCGTTGAAATCCTCGCCGAAGAGGGCTTCAATGTCGGCCGCAACCAGGTGGAACTGCATGCCCCGATCAAGACCGTCGGCCTGCACAATGTCGCGCTGCACCTGCACGCCGAAGTCGAGATCACCATCGAGCTGAACGTCGCCCGCACCAAGGAAGAAGCCGAGCGCCAGGCCAAGGGTGAAGACCTCACCTCCGCCGACGCGATCTACGGCGTCGACGAGGACGCGCTGCGCCCCGAAGACTTCTTCAACCCGGATGCCGACTACGATCTGGACGACGAAGCCGAAGAAGCCCCGGAAGCCTCCGAGGAAGCCGGCGAAGAAGAAGACAAGTAAGGCTTTTTGCCTTGCCGTATTCAAGTGCCCGGCCTCTCGCGAGGCCGGGCATTTTCTTTCGGAATAGCCCCACGGCTCCAATCTCCCCCCTTGAGGCAGGGGAATCGCATATGGCGTAGCAGCTTGCTCCCAATACTCTCTCCCGCTGGCGGGAGAGATGCCCCGAAAGGGGCAGTGAGGGTGGTGCAGTGCTTCAGATCGTGAGAGCGCTCGCGGTGATAGGCTTCCCCCTCACTGTCGCTGTCGCGACATCTCTCCCCTCCGGGGCGAGAAGATTGGGGGGCTATGCGGAGAGACCATAAGCGATAACCCTGCCCTAGGGGGAGATTGGCCAAGGGCGCTTCCGAGCCAACACATCAGCGCTGCGGGTTGGATCAAACTACCGCATTTGGCTTCAGACGCGCGCGATGTATAATCGCCGTCATCATGTCAAGGCGTTAATGCGACTCAGTACCTGCCGCCGGGCACGTTATTTTTTCGACCTGTGGAAAGCGGGTAGACTGGGGAGCGTTCGACGCGATCGCGGGAATGTCTACGCGACTCAGTGACGATCATCTATGCTTCGCCAAACCAGTCGGGAACCTCCGGAAAGCCACCATGAACGATCTTGCGCCATCCTTCCAAGCCGCCGCACCGCAACGCGAAGCGCCGAACAATCTGGAAGTCGAGCAGGCGCTCCTGGGCGCGATCCTGGTCAACAACTCGGCGTTCTACCGGGTTTCGGACTTTCTGAAGCCCGAGCATTTCTACGAGCCGCTTCACCGCAAGATCTATGAGCTTGCTGGCGATACGATTCGCATGGACAAGATCGCCAACACGATCACGCTCAAGACCCACCTGCCGGCAAACGTGAAGGTCGGCGACCTGACGGTGGCGCAGTATCTGGCGCGCCTTGCGGCGGAAGCCGTGACCATCATCAATGCCGAGGATTATGGCCGCACAATCTATGATCTGGCGATCCGCCGCCAGTTGATCGAGATCGGCGAGGACGTGGTCAATACCGCCTATGAAGCGCCGATTGACATGCCGCCGTCGGAACAGATCGAGGAGACCGAGCGCAAGCTGTTCGCGCTCGCCGAAACCGGCCGCTACGAGGGCGGGTTCCAGACCTTCGAGAACGCGGTATCAATTGCCATCGACATGGCCGGCAAGGCGTTCGAAAGCGACGGCCACCTCTCCGGCATCTCGACCGGCCTTGCCACGCTCGACGCCAAGATGGGCGGGCTGCAGCGCTCCGACCTGATCATCCTTGCCGGCCGTCCCGGCATGGGCAAGACCTCGCTTGCCACCAACATCGCCTGGAACGTCGCCTCGTCCTATGAGCCCGAAGTGCTCCCCGACGGCACGATCGAGGCCAAGCAGGGCGGCGTCGTCGCCTTCTACTCGCTGGAAATGTCCGGCGAGCAGCTCGCCACCCGTATCATTTCCGAGCAGACCGAGGTTTCCTCCTCGAAAATCCGCCGTGGCGATATCACCGAGGCCGACTTCGACAAGCTGGTCGCCTGCTCGCAGACCATGCAGAAGGTGCCGCTCTATATCGACCAGACCGGCGGCATCTCGATCGCCCAGCTTTCCGCGCGCGCGAGGCGGCTGAAGCGCCAGCGCGGCCTCGATCTTCTGGTGGTCGACTATGTGCAGCTCATGACCGGCTCCAAGAAATCCGGCGAGAACCGCGTGCAGGAGGTGACGGAAATCACCACCGGCCTGAAGGCTCTGGGCAAGGAACTCAACGTGCCGATCATCGCGCTCTCCCAGCTCTCCCGTCAGGTGGAAAACCGCGAGGACAAGCGCCCGCAGCTTTCCGACCTTCGCGAATCGGGCTCGATCGAGCAGGACGCCGACGTGGTGCTGTTCGTGTACCGCGAGGAATATTACGTCCAGAATCTCGAGCCGCGCGATCCGGACGATCCCGCCTATGACGAGTGGAAGATGAAATACGACAAGGTGAAGGGCACCGCCGATGTGATCATCGCCAAGCAGCGTCACGGACCCACCGGCACGGCCAACCTCGCCTTCCAGGCGGCCTATACGCGCTTTGCCGATCTGGCGGACCCATCCTATTCAAGTTTTGACGAATAATTCTGTCTCGAACGCGGAAATCGCGCTATACATGCCGTAACAACGCAACGAACGGCAGTTTCATGACTGAATATTCGAATGAATTCATGGAGACCGAGATCGGTTTCGATGCCGCCCCTGCCCGGTTGACGGTCGATCTCTCGGCGATCGTCAGCAACTGGCGGACTATGCGCGCGGCTTCCGGCAGGGCCCGCGCCGGCGCGGTGGTCAAGGCCGATGGCTACGGGCTCGGCATCGAGGATGTCGGCGAGGCGCTCTATGAGGCGGGTGCTGCCGATTTCTTCGTGGCCGTGCCGGAGGAAGGCGCAACGCTCAGGCGGTTTGCGCCAGACGCCCGGATCTTCGTGCTTTCGGGCATGTGGCCCGGCACAGAGGCGGTGTTCTTCGAAAACGGCCTCGTGCCGGTGGTGGCGAGCGAGGAACAGCTCGCCTTCTTCTTCGCCGCGATCGCGGATTATGGCGATTACCCCTGCGCGCTGCAGGTCGACACCGGCTTCAACCGGCTCGGCCTTTCCCATGACGACGCGATGCGGCTTGCCGCCGACGGCGCACGGCCGGCGAGCTTTTCGCCGGTTCTGGTGCTCTCCCACCTCGCCTGCGGCGATGATGCGGCCTCCCCGATGAACCGCGAGCAACTGGCGCGCTTCCGCGATGTCGCAAATGCCTTCGAGGGGATTGAGGCAAGCCTTTCCGCCTCCGCCGGCATCCTGCTCGGCGAGGATTATCATTTCGATCTGACCCGACCGGGCATCGCGCTTTACGGCGGTGATTCGGCGCCGGGCGCTTCGAAACGGCTGAAGCCGGCCGCCACGGCGGAAGCCCGAATCATTCAGACGCGGTTTGCGAAGAAAGGCGAAAATGTCAGCTACGGCGCGACCCAGCAGCTTGATCGCGACAGCAGGCTCGCCATCGTTTCGGCGGGTTATGCCGATGGCTATCTGCGCGCCAAATCGGGCACCGGCGTGCCGCTGCGCGAGGCCGTTCCCTCAGGCGGTATGGGCTTTATCGCCGGGCATCGCGTGCCGATCCTCGGCCGCATCACCATGGATATGACAATTTTCGACATTACCGATCTGCCCGAAGGCGCGGTCAGGGCGGGCGATTACGTCGAGCTCTTCGGCCCCAATATCGCGCTTGACGATGCGGCGGCGGCGGCCGGCACGATCGGGTATGAATTGCTGACCTCCCTTGGCTTGCGCTATAACCGCCGTTATATCCAGCCGGACTGAAACCGCTCCCGAAAAGACGAGACCTTGGCCAAACCGAAAACCCAGTTCATCTGCCAGAATTGCGGATCGGTCACGCCGCGCTGGTCCGGACGCTGCGATGCCTGCGGCGCGTGGAACACGATCGTCGAGGAAAACCCGACCGCCGGAATCGGCGGCGGTCCCGCCCGTTCGCCGAAGAAGGGCCGTCCCGTCGCCCTCGTGCCGCTTGACGGCGAAAGCGAGGAAGCGCCGCGCATCCACAGCCGGATTGCCGAACTCGACAGGGTCACCGGCGGCGGCTTCGTGCGCGGCTCGGCAGTGCTGGTCGGCGGCGATCCCGGAATCGGCAAATCGACGCTGCTGATGCAGGCGGCCGCTGCCCTCTCGCGCCAGAACCAGCGGGTGATCTATGTCTCGGGCGAGGAAGCGATTGCGCAGGTGCGCCTTCGGGCAAAACGGCTGGGCGCGGCCGACGCCCAGGTGCTGCTGGCCGCCGAAACCAATGTCGAGGACATCCTGGCGACGCTCGCCCATGGCGACCGGCCCGACCTCGTGATCATCGATTCGATCCAGACGCTCTGGTCCGACATGGCGGAAGCCGCCCCCGGCACGGTGACGCAGGTGCGCACCGGCGTGCAGGCGATGATCCGCTTTGCCAAGCAGACCGGCGCCGCCATGGTGCTGGTCGGCCACGTCACCAAGGAAGGCCAGATCGCTGGGCCCCGCGTGGTCGAGCACATGGTCGATGCCGTGCTTTATTTCGAGGGCGAGCGCGGCCACCATTACCGCATCCTGCGCACCGTCAAGAACCGTTTCGGCGCGACCGACGAGATCGGCGTGTTCGAAATGGGCGACAAGGGCCTGCGCGAGGTTGCCAATCCCTCCGAACTGTTTCTCGGCGAACGCAACGAGAAGGCCCCGGGGGCTGCGGTTTTCGCCGGCATGGAAGGCACCCGTCCGGTGCTGGTGGAAATCCAGGCGCTGGTCGCGCCCACCTCGCTCGGCACGCCGCGGCGCGCGGTTGTCGGCTGGGATTCGGCGCGGCTTTCGATGATCCTTGCTGTTCTCGAAGCCCATTGCGGCGTCAGGCTCGGCAGCCACGATGTCTATCTCAATGTCGCCGGCGGCTACCGCGTTACCGAGCCGGCCGCCGATCTCGCGGTCGCGGCCGCCCTGATTTCGTCGCTCGCCGGCCTTGCCCTGCCCGCCGATTCTGTTTATTTCGGCGAAATCAGCCTGTCCGGCGCGATCAGACCCGTCGCCCACGCCGTGCAGCGCCTGAAGGAGGCCGCGAAACTCGGCTTTTCCAGTGCCGTTCTTCCGTCCGGCACGGTTGAAATTGCAACAGTCACGGGAAACGGGTTAAAAGGATTCGAGACTCTACCGGAGCTTGTGGCGGAAATTGCAGGCGGCAAACGGTTGGAGCGCACGAATGACGACGGCGACTTTTGAGTTCTCCGGCGTCGGTCCAACCAGAATCTGGCCGCAGGCAAGGCCGAAAGACGAGCGGAGCAATGAATGCCAGTGACCCTGTTTGACCTTATCGTCGTTTTGGTCGTTCTGTTTTCCGCGCTTCTGGCCATGGTCAGGGGATTTTCCCGCGAGATTCTGGCGCTTCTGGCCTGGGGCCTGTCCGCCGTGATCGCCTATCTCGGTTATCCCTATCTCGCCCCGCCGCTTCAAAACCTGCTGAGCGACCCGCGTCTGGCGATGGCCGGCGCCTTCGCGATTATCTTTCTGGTGGCGCTACTACTTCTTTCGCTGGTTACAACGCGATTTGCCGACTATATTATCGACAGTCGCGCCGGCGTGCTCGACCGGTCGCTTGGTTTCGTTTTTGGCCTGCTGCGCGGTATTCTCATTCTCGCTGTCGCCGTTGCCTTCTGGAACTGGCTGGTCGGCGACGCGCAGAGCCCGGACTGGATCAGAAACGCGAAGTCCAAGCCGCTGCTCGATATACTGGCCGACAAGCTCGAGGCCCTTCTGCCGGGCGGCGAAGAGATCGAGACCTATCTTGTGCCCGCGCAAGGCCGCGTGGTGGCCGAAATCGATGGTAAGACGATTGTGATCCTTCCGCCCGATGTACAGGCTTCGACCAAGGCTATATAAGTCGAGACGAATTTACAGCGGCCCCCTGCCCCGCCTTATCCGGACCAGATGATGAGCACCAGTTTTGAAGTGAGCGACGATTTCAGCATTGATGACGATACGCTGCATGAGGAATGCGGCGTATTCGGCATTCTGGGCCACCCCGATGCGGCCGCGCTCACCGCGCTCGGCCTGCACGCGCTGCAGCATCGCGGCCAGGAGGCGGCGGGCATCGTGTCCTATGACGGCCAGCAGTTCCGCTCCGAACGCCATCTCGGCCTCGTCGGCGACCACTTCACCGATCCCGCCATGCTGGAGAGCCTCAGCGGCTCGATGGCGATGGGCCATGTGCGCTATTCGACGACCGGCGGGACCGTGCTGCGCAACGTCCAGCCGCTGTTTGCCGAACTCGGCGTCGGCGGCATTGCGATCGCACATAACGGCAATTTCACCAATGGTCTGTCGATGCGGCGCAAGCTGATCTCCGACGGCGCGATCTGTCAGTCGACCTCCGATACCGAGGTGGTGCTGCACCTGATCGCCCGCTCGCGCGCCAAGACCTCGTCCGACCGCTTCATCGACGCGATCAGCCAGATGGAAGGCGGATATTCGATGATCGCGATGACCCGCACCAAGCTGATCGCCGCGCGCGATCCGACCGGCATCCGCCCTCTGGTGATGGGCGAACTCGACGGCAAGCCGATCTTCTGTTCGGAGACCTGCGCGCTCGACATTATCGGCGCGAAATTCATCCGCGATGTCGAAAACGGCGAAGTCGTGATCTGCGAAGTGCAGCCAGACGGCACGATCTCTATCGACAGCCGCAAGCCGGCGCTGAAACAGCCGGAACGGCTCTGCCTGTTCGAATATGTCTATTTCGCCCGCCCGGATTCGATCGTCGGCGGCCGCAATGTCTATCAGACCCGCAAGAATATGGGCTTCAACCTTGCCAAGGAAGCGCTGGTGGAGGCCGATGTCGTGGTGCCGGTGCCAGACGGCGGCACGCCGGCCGCGATCGGCTATGCCCAGGAAAGCGGCATCCCGTTCGAGCTTGGCATCATCCGCAACCACTATGTCGGCCGCACCTTTATCGAGCCGACGCAGCAGATCCGCGCCTTCGGCGTCAAGCTGAAGCATTCGGCGAACAAGGCGGTGATTGCCGGCGCCCGGGTAGTGCTGATCGACGATTCGATCGTGCGCGGCACCACGTCGGTGAAGATCGTGCAGATGCTGCGCGAGGCAGGCGCCAAGGAAGTGCATATCCGGGTCGCGAGCCCGATGATCTACTATCCGGACTATTACGGCATCGACACGCCGGACCGCGACAAGCTGCTCGCCAACAATCACGAGACACTTGCCGACATGTGCCGCTTCATCGGCGCGGATTCGCTGCAGTTCCTGTCGCTCGATGGGCTCTATGAGGCTGTCGGCGGTCAGAAGCGCAACAACGCGCTGCCGCAGTTCACCGATCACCAGTTCACCGGCGATTACCCGACCCGGCTGCTCGACAAGGAGCATGAGGGCGAGTTTTCGAGGGTCGAGCTTCTGGCCGGCAACGGCTGAAAACACTTCCGGAGCATATCATGTCCAAACCACTTGAAGGGCGGTTGGCCGTCGTCACCGGCGCCTCCCGCGGCATCGGCTATTTCACCGCGCTCAACCTTGCCAGCGAAGGCGCGCATGTGATTGCCTGCGCGCGCACCGTTGGCGGGCTGGAAGAGCTGGACGACGCGATCAAGGCCGATGGCAATGGTTCGGCCACGCTGGTACCGATGGATCTCGCCGACATGGGCGCGATCGACCGGCTCGGCGGCTCGATCTTCAAGCGCTGGGGCAAGCTCGACATCATGGTTGCCAATGCCGGCGTGCTCGGCGTCGTTTCGCCGCTCGCCCATGTGGAAGCGAAGGTGTTCGAACAGGTCATGACCGTCAACGTGACCGCGACATGGCGGCTGATCCGTTCGCTGGAACCGTTGCTGACGCAGTCGGATGCCGGGCGCGCTGTGCTGCTCTCCTCCGGCGTCGCCCACACCTGCCGCCCGTTCTGGGGCCCGTATGCCGCCTCGAAGGCCGCCGTCGAGGCCCTGGCCCGCACCTGGGCCGGCGAAACCGCCCATACCGGGCTCAAGGTCAACAGCGTCGATCCCGGCCGCACCCGCACCGCCATGCGCGCCCAGGCGGCACCCGGCGAAGACCCGATGACGCTGCCGCATCCAAGCGAGGTGGCGGCCAAGATCGTGGGGCTGACGCGGCCGGATTTCACCGAAAGCGGCAAGCTCTATTCCGTCCGCGAGGATCGCCTCAAGGACTATCAGCTACCGCAATAAGGGGGGCCGGGCGATGCGCGAATGGCTGAACGAACCGGCCGAGTGGTCCGCGGATGGCGCATCGCTGACGCTTGTTACCGACAAGGCGACCGATTTCTGGCGCGAGACCTTCTACGGCTTTACCCGCGACAGCGGCCACGCCTGGCTGGAACCGGTGACCGGCGATTTCTCCGCCAGCCTCACCGTCAGCGCCGATTATCAGGCGCTTTACGATCAGGCCGGCATCATGCTGAGGATCGACGAGACCTGCTGGATCAAGGCCGGGATCGAGTTCACCGACGGCCTGATGCATTTTTCGACGGTCGTGACCCGCGACGTCTCCGATTGGTCCGTCATTCCGCTTCATTCGGCACGACCGGAAACGCCGGTTTCAATCCGCCTCACCCGGCACGGCGATGCCGTCCGCGTCCAGTTTCATCTCGGCGACGGAAAATGGCAGATGGCGCGGCTTTGCCCCTTCCCCGCCGCCGATGCCCTTGTCGGCATGACCGCCTGCACGCCGGAACGCGCCGGGCTGAAGGTGCGCTTCAGCGCCTTCGAGGTCGGGCCGCCGATCGCGCGGCAGCTTCACGACTGATCAGATCCCGCGGATGCGCCAGTTCAGGATCACGGCGACCGCAACCAGAGCCGCTGCCATCAGCGAAACCGCGCCGAAACCATCCGCCGCATAAAGCGCGCTCATCAGCAACGGCCCGCAGAACACGGCGATATAGGTCGCGGTGATATTGAAGCCGATCAGAATGCCGCGCGCAGCGGGATTGCGCCCCGCCAGGCGCAGCACGGTCAGGTTCAACCCGAAATGGTTGAAGAATCCCAGAGCGAGCGTTGCCAGCAGCGCACTCCAGAATGCCTGCGTGGCAAAGGCCAGCACGAGGTAGAGCACGCTGGAACATGCCAGGATATAGGGAAACACCCGCGCCGGACCGAGGCGATCCACATGCCGCGCGGCGACGCCGCCGAGCCCGAAACCGATGCCATAGGTCAGGGCCGCCATGCTGGCCGCCGAGGCGCTGATGCCCAGCGTCTCGCGCATATGGTGGCCGAGCAGCGCATAAGCGCCATAAAAGGCGCTCATGAAGCACAGGCAGGTGACCAGCAGGCTGCGGACCCCGGCAATGCGCAACACCTGGAGCCTGGCCGGCCCCTTCACGCGGCCGGCCTCAACCGGTCGGGAAGGTTTGAACATCGCAAAGGCCACGGCCTGCAGCGCGGCAATGCCGCCGAGCGCGAAATAGGCGGTGCGCCAGTCCAGCATGTCGCTGAGCGCCGCGGAGAGCGGCACCCCAAGCATAAGGGAAAGAGACCAGCCCGACAGCACGATGCCAAGCGAGCGCGCGCCCGCGCCTTCCGGCGCGATCCGCACCGCCTCCGAATAGATCGCCGGCAGCAGGATGCCCGTCGCGACGCCGACCAGCGCCTGACCGGCGGCGAGCCCCTGCCAGACCGGCGTCGCCGCCGAGCCAACAAAGCCGAGCGCCATCACGATAAACGCCGCTGAAAACACCAGCCGCGCATCGGACCGGTCGATCATGCCAGAAAGAAAAAAGGCCGAGAGGCCGGTCGCCCCACCGAAAGCCGAGATCGACCAGGTGATAGGCACGGCAGTGGTGTTCAGCGATGCGGCGACATCGCTCAGGATCGGGCTGAGGATGAACGAATTGGCGCCGATCAGAAAGACGCCGATAACCAACGCGGCAAGCCGCAGCCGGAATGTGAGCGGATTTGGCAAAGGAGAACCTGTGGCAAGTGATTCACGAGCAACCATTATCGCCCGATCACTCTGCCACGCAACCCGCCCTCCGGCGCGGCTGCCAACCGTATTTCATCGGAAGGCTGGGATGATCAGGCGATCACGGTGATCCGCCTGATCATCCAGATCCTTCGGCGCTAGAACTTGTAGCCGAGACCGACCTTCACGACGCTCTGCGATGCATCCATGCTGAAATTGGGATCCCAGCTGAAGCTCTTGTCGTATTTCGGGAAATCGCTGTAGCGATACTCGATGCGACCAAACAGGTTGTTGTTGAAGGCATGTTCGATGCCGGCGCCGACGGTCCAGCCGAGAATCGCCTGTTCGCCGGTGTCGAGCGAATAAAGCGCGGTCGAACCAACCACCTTGCCGCTGGCAACTTCGCCGCCTGCCGTGGCATAAATCAGGGTCCGGTCCATGGCGTAGCCGAGCCGGCCGCGCAGCGAACCGGCCCAGCCACGCTCGAACTTGCCGACCGCCGGTTCCGGCGCGCCGCTGATGATCACCTGAACCGACTGATCGTCCGAATTGCCGAAGTAGTCGACTTCGCCTTCCACACCGACGACGACATCGTTCGAGAGCTGGTAATTGTAACCGAAGAAGGCCCCGCCCACCCAGTTGTCGAAATCGAAACTGCTATCGAGCAGTCGATATGTATCGGCATTGGCCTGCGTCCAGTGATAACCGAAGGCAGCACCCAGATAGAAGCCGGTCCAGGTGAAGCCCGGCTGTTCAACAATTACGACATCCTCTACGACCGGCGGCGTATAAACCACGTCAGCCGCCTGAGCACCGATGGCGGGCACGAACGCCGCCGCGAGAATTGAAATTCGCTTGATCATTTTATGCACCCCTGTTGCTCTTCCAGATTAAAAGGTAGAGCGCAGAGTGCATTAGTATAGTTTAAATTAGATTATTATTTTCGGAAAAGCAGTCACTGGTGCATGAAAGACACACATACATATCTATCTTATTGATTAATAAAAAGAAATTATGAACTCTACCTTAAGTAAAACCCTCCTGATATACTACTTTAAATCGATGTTCGCCTGTGCGAACGCGGTCGCGGCGCAAATCTGCCGGGCCAGAGATGACGCCCGGCAGCAACAACCGGCAGGACGCGACCGCCCTGCGTTCCAGCCAATGCGAGGAGCGGTCAGGCCTAGAATTTGTAGCCGAGACTGGCTTTCAGCAGGCTCTGGTTTGCGCTTATGCTGAAATTCGGGTCCCAACTGAAACTGTGGTCGACCTTCGGATAATAGGAGTACCGATACTCCAGCCGAGCGAACAGGTGATCGGTGAACGCCTGTTCGATGCCCGCCCCGGCCGTCCAGCCGAACATGACCTTCTCACCGGTGTCCAGTGAATAGCTCAGCGCACTGCCGGTCACGCTGCCCGTGGCCACCTCGCCGCCGGCCGTGGCATAGATCAGGGTCCGGTCCATGGCGTAACCGAGCCGGCCCCTGAGCGAACCGCCCCAGCCAAAGTCGAAATCGCCAGTCGCGTTTTCAGGCACGCCGGCGATGATGACCTGGAGGTTCTCGCCGCTGACGCCGTCCGCATAGTCGAACTCACCCTCCATGCCGAGAACGATATTGTTTTCAAACTGGTAATTGGCCCCGAAGAACCCGCCGGCCAGCCAGTTGTCGAGCTGGAGATCCCTGTCCACCAGACGCCAGGTATCAACATCGGTATCGGTCCAGTGGTATCCGGCAAGTGCGCCGAGATAGAACCCGGTCCACTTGAAACCGCTTTGCTCGCTCACAGTGATTTCGTCGAGAACTGGCGCAGGCGCAATCACGACATCCGCAGCCTGAACTGCCACGGCCGAAAACAAGACCCCCGTGCAGATCATCACTCCCTTGAACATTGCAATTCCCCTTCTTTCCCATCCAAGAAATAATGAAAACAATAGTTATATATTATGGTTAATTATTAATTTATATTTCTTTTTTAGATTTCATGAAATTGGATTATATATAAATATATGAAAAACAATATTTATTATTATATTTAATATTACGAAGATAAACATTACAAATTTCTTTTATATCTTCGGCCTTACGAATCATGCCGACAGGCTTGACGCCCTGCGTCCTTCCCGGCATAACTCCGCGCATGAACACGGCCATCTGCACGATCTGCATCATTATTCGCTAGCGCTTCGCTGGCCGGCCGTTCTTGTCCTGAAAATCCACCACAGACAGACGACCCGGCTTCGGGGCGTAAGCATATGTTGCGATCGCCAATACGGATTTCGGGAGAGACGACATGGGCAATGCCCTCAGACTCTACAATACGCTGACCCGCGAGAAGCAGGCTTTCGAGCCGATCGATCCGGACAACGTGCGCATGTATGTCTGCGGGCCGACGGTCTATGACTTCGCCCATATCGGCAATGCCCGCCCGGTGATCGTGTTCGATGTGCTCTACCGGCTGCTGCGCCATCTCTATGGCGAGGACCACGTCACCTATGTCCGCAACATCACCGACGTCGATGACAAGATCAACGCGCGGGCCAAGCGCGACTATCCCGACCTGCCGCTGAACGCGGCGATCCGCGCCGTCACCGAGAAGACCGCCGACCAGTTCCACAAGGATATCGCTGCCCTCGGCGTGCTGCCGCCCACCGTCGAGCCGCGCGCCACCGACCATATCGACGGCATGGTGGCGATGATCCAGACGCTTCTCGACAAGCGCAATGCCTATGTCGCGGAAGGACCGGAAGGCAGAGAGGTGCTGTTCGACGTGCCCTCCATGCCCGATTACGGAAGGCTGTCGCGCCGCAACCTCGAAGACCAGCAGGCCGGCGCCCGGATCGCGGTGGAAAGCCACAAGAAGAGCCCGGCCGATTTCGTGCTGTGGAAGGAAAGCGCCGCCGACGAGCCCGGCTGGGAGGGCACGTTCACGGTCGACGGCCGACCCGTCGCGATCCACGGCCGCCCGGGCTGGCATATCGAATGCTCGGTGATGTCGGAAAAGCATCTCGGCGAGACCTTTGACATCCACGGCGGCGGCCTCGACCTGATCTTCCCCCACCACGAAAACGAAATCGCCCAATCCTGCTCAGCCCACGGCAACCACGTGATGGCGAACGTCTGGATGCATAACGGCTTCGTGCAGGTGGAAGGCCGGAAGATGTCGAAATCCGAGGGCAATTTCGTGACGATCCAAGAGTTACTGGAGACGAAGAAATTCGGCGGGAGAGCGTGGGCCGGTCGTGTTCTCCGACTTGCGATGCTGAAGACGAACTATCATGAGCCCATCGACTGGACCGTTTCTTCGCTGCAATCAGCCAGAAAGGATTTGGCGGATTGGGCATACTCACTCGCCGAGTTAGAGGCGATTTATTTAGAGCATCATCGAGCACTAGATACAAATAGGAGCACCAAGGATTTCGTATCTGAACAGCTCGATAAAGAGAACATAAACGTCGATACCATATTCGTTGACTTATTGAAGAATGACCTCGATACGCACAACGCCATAGCGCGCTTAAGAGAACTCGGAAAGAGTGCTGACAAACACATTTCTTCAGCAAAAATACTTCTGAAAACTCTGATTGAATTCGGGTTTATGGAGTTCGATCAAATTGAACTTTTCCGTTATGAATATCTTCTCGATCCCGATATCAAGGAAAAGGACATAATCGATTCCTTCGTCGTAATCGCCGAAGAAAATCGTGTCGCACAAGCAAATAGTATCCCTTACTCTGTCTCTGACACATTTCCAGATAATATAAAGGTTGTCGAAATAAAGCCTGGCGTTCTTAGCTTTAATAAATCCGATCCTGATACATCAAAGAGAAAGATCCAAGACAGAATCTCCGAGCGCCTCGCCTTCATCCGCGACAAGAACTGGGTCGAAGCCGACCGGATCCGCGATGAACTCGCCTCTCAGGGAATCCATCTAAAGGATTCAAAAGACAAGGAAACCGGTGAGCGCATCACCACATGGGAGGTGAAGCGGTGAAGACTGACGCTGGCCTCTTCCTCGCATCAATCCCGATGCACCCTAGCGGCGTGTCATCCTCGGGCTTGACCCGAGGATCCAGGAAGCTTTTTCCGAGTGGCCTGGATGCTCGGGTCAAGCCCGAGCATGACTCCGAGAGGAAGGGCACTATCCCCGGCAAGGCGCTGCCTGCCCCGACACTCATCCTGGGAGGTCGACCATGACGACCTTCTCCGGTGGTTGCCAGTGCGGGGCGGTGCGGTATCGGGTCGAGGGCTCGCTAGCGACGCCGCATCTTTGTCACTGCCGCATGTGCCAGAAGGCAGCGGGGAATTATTTTATGCCGCTGGCGAGCGCGGACAACGACGCGTTTTCGCTGACGCGCGGCGCGCCGCACTGGTTCTTTTCTTCCGAGCATGTCAAGCGCGGCTTTTGCGAGCAATGCGGCACGCCGCTGTTCTTCATGACCGAGGGCGGCGATCATGTCTCGGTGACGCTTGGCAGTCTGGATAATCCCTCCGCGATTGTTCCGGCAACGCAGGATGGCGTCGAGGGTCGGGTGGCCTTCTTTGCCGCCCTGCCCGGCCTTCCCGAACGCGGCACCGACCGTTCCGACCTTCCAGGTGGAACGGAAGGCGTGGCTGGGAGCAATCGTCAGCATCCCGATCACGACACAGACCATTGGCCGAAGGAGCGTGGCGATGAGCGATGAACGCAGTTTTTCCGGCGGTTGCCAGTGCGGCGCTGTGCGATTTCGCGCAAGCCATCTCGGTCGGCCGTCGATCTGTCACTGCCGGATGTGCCAGAAGGCGTTCGGCAATTTCTTCAGCGCGCTGGTGACCGCCGATTTCGCCCATCTGGTATGGACGCGCGGCAAGCCGAGCCTGTTCCGCTCCTCGAAAGGCTTCCTGCGCGGGTTCTGCGAAAAATGCGGCACGCCGCTGACCTATCAGTACAAGGAAGGCATCGAGCTCGCGATCGGCGCATTTGACGCGCCGGAGCATTTCGAGCCGCAGATCCAGGTCAATCACGACTGCCGCCTGCCCTGGATCGACACGCTGTTCGAAAAGCCCGGACGCCCACAGACGGTGGAAGAGAGCGATGTTGTCTCGCGCCAGCACCCCGACCACGACACGCCCCAATGGCCGCCCGAAGACGGCACGGACGCATAACAGACCCATAAGAACGGCCGCAAAGGCCCCAAGGGATGGAGACCCGACAATGTCAGACCGCGAACGCATCTACCTGTTCGACACAACCCTGCGCGATGGCCAGCAGACGCCGGGCGTCGATTTCTCGGTCGAGGACAAAATCGCGATTGCCAACATGCTCGACCATTTCGGCATCGATTATGTCGAAGGCGGCTATCCCGGCGCGAACCCCACCGATACCGCGTTCTTCTCGAAAAAGCGCACCGGCAGGGCAAAGATGACGGCCTTCGGCATGACCAAGCGCGCCGGGGTCTCGGCCTCCAACGATCCGGGCCTTGCCGCGCTGATCGATGCTGCGGGCGACGCGGTCTGTCTTGTCGCCAAGAGCTGGGACTATCACGTCAAGGTCGCGCTCGGCATCTCCAACGAGGACAATCTCGAATGCATCGCCGACAGCATCGCCGCCGTGGCGGCGTCCGGCAAGGAAGCGCTGCTTGACTGCGAACACTTCTTCGACGGCTACAAGGCCAACCCCGCCTATGCGCTTGCCTGTGCCAAGGCCGCCTATGATGCCGGCGCGCGCTGGGTGGTGCTGTGCGACACCAATGGCGGCACGCAGCCGGACGAGATCGCGGAAATCATCGCCGATGTCATCGCCAGCGGCATTCCGGGCGAAAATCTCGGCATCCATGCGCATAACGACACTGGACAGGCGGTTGCCAACTCGCTCGCCGCCGTGCGCGCCGGGGTGCGGCAGGTGCAGGGCACGCTGAACGGCATCGGCGAGCGCTGCGGCAATGCCAACATCATCACGCTCGCCGCAACGCTGGCGTTGAAGGAGCGCTACAGCAGCCGGTTCGAACTCGGCATCGATGCCGAAGGGCTGACCGAACTCTCCGCCCTCTCCCACGGCTTCGACGAGCTTTTGAACCGCGCGCCGGATCCGCAGTTGCCCTATGTCGGCGCGTCGGCCTTCGCCACCAAGGCCGGCATTCATGCCTCGGCGCTGCTGAAGGATCCGAAAACCTACGAGCATGTCGATCCGGCGGCCGTCGGCAACAGCCGCCGGGTGATGGTGTCCGACCAGGGCGGAAAATCGAATTTCATCAACGAACTCAATCGGCTCGGCATTTCCGTTGCCAAAGATGATCCACGGCTCGACAAGCTGATTGCGATCGTGAAGGAGCGCGAGGCCATGGGCTATGCCTATGAAGCCGCCGACGCCAGTTTCGAGCTATTGGCGCTGCGCGAGCTCGGCAGCGTGCCGCATTTCTTCCATGTCGACAGTTTCCGGGTCATGGTCGAGCGACGCTATGACAGCCATGGCCGGGTGAAGACCGTATCCGAGGCCGTGGTCAAGCTCGAGATCGACGGCCGCAGGGTGATGTCGGTGTCGGAGGGCGACGGCCCGGTCAACGCGCTCGACAAGGCGTTCCGCAAGGACCTCGGCAAGTTCCAGGGCGAGATTGCCGACCTCAAGCTTGCCGACTACAAGGTGCGTATCCTCAATGGCGGCACGGAGGCGATCACCCGCGTGCTGATCGAAAGCGTCGATGATGACGGGGTCAGGTGGTGGACGGTCGGCGTTTCCGAAAACATCATCGACGCCTCGTTCCAGGCACTGATGGATTCGATCACCTTCAAGCTGATGAAAAACCGCAAGCTCGCCGGCCGCGCTGCAGCGGAATAGGCGGTTCGTTCAATTCATTTGATGGTTTGATCGCAAGTTTCGTGTGGCGGCGGCGATAACGAAGGTCTATTGCGTTTGGGCAAAAGACTTCAAGGAAACACCATGTCCACCGAAATCCCAGCCGCCCAGGAAGCGCCCGCGCCGCAGGGCGATACCCCCAAGGGTTTCGTCCTCGCCTTCACCGTCTTCATGATGTGGGGCGTGCTGCCGCTTTATTTGAAGCTCGTCACCGATCTTCCAGCAGACGAAATTCTGGCGCACCGGATCGTATGGTCACTGCCGTTTGCCGGCGCGATGGTCGCCTATTCCGGCCAGTCGCGCACCGTTGCCGGCGTGCTGCGCAAGCCGAAGATGATGGCGCTTGTGGTTCTGTGCAGCCTGTTCATCACGCTCAACTGGGGCACCTATATCTATGCGGTCAGCACCGCCCAGACGGTGGACGCGGCCCTTGGCTATTTCATCAACCCGCTGTTTTCGATCGCGCTCGCGGCGCTGATCCTCAGGGAAAAGCTTGGGCGCGGTCAGATGATCGCGGTCGCCCTCGCCTTCGCGGCGGTGGTCATCCTCACCGTGGAACTCGGCCGCCTGCCGCTGGTCGCCCTGGCATTGCCGCTCAGCTTCGGGCTCTATGCGTTTCTGCACAAGGTCATGCCGGTCGAAGGCACCACCGCCTTTACATTGGAGGCGCTGGTGCTGAGCGGCCCGGCGCTCGGCTACATAATCTATCTGGAAGCGACCGGCGCCGGACATTTCCTGCGCTCGCCGGTCACGGCGCTGCTCTTGATCGGTTGCGGCGCGGTCACCGCGATTCCGCTGCTGATCTATGCGAACGCGACCAAGCTGCTCAGGCTTTCGACGATCGGCATCATGCAGTATATCGCGCCGAGCGTGATCTTCCTGATCGCCGTCCTGATCTTCCGCGAGCCGCTGGAGCCCGTTAAACTCGCCGCCTTCGCGCTGATCTGGGTGGCGCTGGTGATCTATACCGCGCCCATGGTCAGGCGCAGACGCAAGGCATCCGCGCCGGCCGAATAGCGATGCCTACATCTTGCCGATGATCCGGGCGTCGCCGTCGTCGTCGGCCGTTTCCGCCCAGCCGGCCTCGATCGCCGGGATCATATCCTCGACATTGGCGATGAGCTGCGGGCGCACCTGATGGCTGGTGTGGAGGAAGCCTTCCTTCAGCATGTGATCGAGCAGTTCGATCATCGGCTGCCAGAAGCCGCCGATATCGCCGAGGATCATCGGCTTGGCGTGGCGGCCGAGCTGCGCCCAGGTCATGATCTCGACGATCTCCTCAAGCGTGCCGATCCCGCCGGGAAGCGCGATGAAGGCGTCCGCCCGTTCGAACATGGTATGCTTGCGTACATGCATGTTCGGCGTGATCATGAGCTCGTCGAGCGCCTCGAGCTGGTCTCGGGTCGCCTCCATGTCGACGAGGAATTCCGGAATGATGCCGAGCACGTGGCCGCCATTTTCCAGCACGCCCTCGGCGACGGCGCCCATAATGCCCTTGGTTCCGCCGCCATAGACGAGGCCGTAACCGGCCGTCGCGATGGCAGCGCCAAGCGCCTTGCCGGCGCGCATATATTCGGGCGAAGCCCCTGGGCGAGAGCCGCAATAGACGCAGATGCTGCGAATCGGTTTGTCTTGTTTTTTCATGACGTCAATCAATCCCATTAGCCCGCGACAGGTCAAGTTCATTGCATTTCGAACACAATCGCAGATTTACCCTGTTCACGCTTTGCCGAGACAGCCAATGAACTCTTGTATATATCCGGCACTATGGCTAGCGTTTTCAGCCAATTGGCGTCGTCGCCTCTTCGGAGCTCTGAATGAAAAATAACCGGTCCGGTATCGTCATCGCCGTCATCCTGCTCGTTCTCATCGCGGCGGGCCTCTATTATTTTACCCGCGAGGATGGCGGCGAGACCGGCAGCACCACGGAAGGCAGCGCGCCGCAGACCGAGCAGAGCGAACCCGCGGACGCATCCGGCGAGAGCGCGAGCAGCCCCGACAGCGACAGTGACGCAAACGAAGAGCAGCAGCAGACGGGCCTGCGCATCCCCACCTTCGACGTGCTGCGCGTGGAGCCCGATGGCACGGCCGTGATCGCAGGCGCCGCCGAGCCGCTTGGCATGCTTGACGTCAAGGAGGGCGACACCGTTGTCGCCTCTTCCAGTGTCGGCGATTCCGGCGATTTCGTCGCCATCATCGAAACGCCGCTGACGCCCGGCGATCATCTCATCTACCTCGATGTCACCATGCCCGACGGGCGCACCGCCCGATCGCTGCAGACCGCGACGATCTCGATCCCCGAGACCCCGGACGGCGACCTGCTGGCCCTGATCACCGAGCCGGGCAAGGCCTCCGAAATCATCGCCACGCCGGATGGCGAGGAAGAGGCACCCGAAGGCGCCGTCGTTGCGCGCGCCGAGGATGCGGGAACCGAAGAGCAAGAGAATGGCGGCCAGCCATCCGCGCAGCAGAATGCCGGCGGCGACACGGCCTCGGCCGACGCAGGCTCGACGGGCGGGAACACCCAGCAGACCGGCTCCAGCGAACAGGCCTCCAACCAGGATGTTTCGCAAACGGATGACGGCGGCGATCAGGAAGAGACCCAGCTTCAGACGGTTACCGTCGAGACCGACGCGGAAAAGACGAACCGGAATGGCGGCGAACAGGCCGCGCCTCTCGTCAGCATCAAGGCCGTCGAAATCGAAGGCAACCGGCTGTTTGTGGCGGGCAGCGGCACGCAGGGGGCCACGATTCGCGGTTATATCGATGACGCGCTGATCGGCGATGCGGAGGTGAATGTCGATGGCAACTACGTTCTCGACGCCGAGATCGACGTTTCAGTGGGCCTGCACACGATCCGCGTCGATATGCTCGATGAGAATGGTCAGGTCGTCGCCCGCGCCGTCGTGCCCTTCGATCGCCCACCCGGCGACCAGGTGGCGGCGGTCTCCAGCGCGCCGGCGACCAGCGGCGAACAGCAGCAGGATGGCAGCCAGACCTTCACCCAGCCGCAGCTTCAAAGCAGCGACAATGCTGTGATCATCCGCCGCGGCGACAATCTGTGGCGCATCTCGCGGCGCATGTATGGACGCGGCGTGCGCTACACGACGATATACCTCGCGAACGAGCCCCAGATCGTCAATCCGGACCTGATCCTGCCCGGCCAGGTCTTCTCCGTGCCGAAGGAGCCGCTGCCGATCGGGGAAGCCGAAACGATCCACCGCCGCCTGCTGGAGGGCATGCCGATCGGCCCGGAATACCATCTGCCGGCGGGCGACCAATAGAAGCTGAAATGCGGCCCGGAAATCGCTGACCGCGCTTTTTTTCGCCGCTCCAGCGCCAGTCCGAGACAGACAGCGCGCCCGGCGATATGCGAAAAACGGCCCGCCGCCGGCGCAATTGGTTTCGGCCCGCGGCCATTGCAATATCTCCGCGGCGACCTTATGTCGCGGTGAAAGCGGCGCCCCGCGGGGCGCCTTTCATTTTGATACTTCTCTTATTTCGGCTCGGCCTTAAGGCCTTGAGCGCGGGGACTAGCATGGCAGATCGCGGTAAAACCGTGTCAGCGGATTCATCCAATCCGCTTCAGACGATCATCAATCTGTGGCCGTATATCTGGCCGGAAAGTCGTCCGGACCTGAAGCGTCGCGTGGTTCTCGCCACCATCGCGCTGGTGGTCGCAAAGCTCATCCTTCTGCTCGTCCCCTACTCCTTCAAATGGGCGACCAATGCGCTGACCGGCGAGCTGGAGATCAACACCATCCTGCCCGCCGTCCTGTTCGGCGCGGTCACGCTGGTGCTGTTCTACAATCTCGCGCGCATCGGCCAGCTCGGCTTCAACCAGTTGCGCGATGCGCTGTTCGCCAGCGTCGGCCAGTATGCCGTGCGCCGGCTTGCCCACCGCGTTTTCGTGCACATGCACCAGCTCGCCCTGCGCTTTCATCTCTCGCGCAAGACCGGCGGTCTGTCACGCATCATCGAACGCGGCACCAAGGGCATCGAGACGATCGTGCGCTTCACGATCCTCGCGACGCTGCCGACCGTGCTCGAATTCTTCCTGGTCGCGATCATCTTCTGGTGGGGCTACGGCTTCGACTATCTCGCCATCACCGCCGTCACGGTCGTGCTCTATGTCTGGTTCACCATCAAGGCCAGCGACTGGCGCATCGCCATCCGCCGCGAAATGAACGACAGCGACAACGACGCCAACACCAAGGCCGTCGACTCGCTTCTGAACTACGAGACCGTCAAATATTTCGGCAATGAGAAGATGGAGGCGCATCGCTTCGATGCCTCCATGGCGCGCTATGAGAACGCGGCGACCCGTATCTGGACGTCGCTCGGCTGGCTCAATTTCGGCCAGGGCGTGATCTTCGGCGTTGGCATGACGATCATGATGGTGCTGTCGGCGATCTCGGTGAAGAACGGCACCCAGACCATCGGCGACTTCGTGTTCATCAACGCCATGCTGATCCAGCTCGCGATTCCCCTCAACTTCATCGGATCGGTCTACCGCGAAATTCGACAGGGTCTTACCGATATCGAGCAGATGTTCGATATTCTCGAGGAAGATCTCGAAATCACCGACAAGCCAGATGCCCCGGACCTGCAGATCCGCCAGGGCGCGATCGCCTTCAAGGACGTGCATTTTTCCTATGATCCGTCCCGCCCGATCCTGAAGGGCGTTTCCTTCGAGGTGCCGGCCGGCAAGACGGTGGCGATCGTCGGCCCGACGGGCGCGGGCAAGTCGACGATCTCGCGCCTCCTGTTCCGCTTCTACGATGTCAATGAGGGTGCGATCACCATCGACGGGCAGGACCTGCGCGAGGTGCGCCAGTCGAGCCTGCGCGAGGCGATCGGCATGGTGCCGCAGGATACCGTGCTGTTCAACGACACGATCGCCTACAATATCCGCTACGGCCGCACGTCTGCGACCGACGAGGAGGTCAATGCGGCCGCCGAGCTCGCACAGGTCGGCGATTTCATCCGGCAATTGCCGGAGGGTTTCGACACTCAGGTCGGCGAGCGCGGTCTGAAGCTTTCGGGCGGCGAGAAGCAGCGCGTGGCGATTGCCCGCACCATTCTCAAGGCCCCGCCGATCCTCGTGCTTGACGAGGCGACATCCGCGCTCGACACCCATACCGAGCGCGAAATCCAGGCGGCGCTCGACGTGGTCTCGAAGAACCGCACCACGCTGGTGATCGCCCACCGGCTTTCCACCGTTATCGGCGCCGACGAGATCATCGTGCTCAAGCGCGGCGAGATCGCCGAGCGCGGCACGCATGACGACCTGATCGCCCGGAACGGGCTCTATGCCCAGATGTGGGAGCGCCAGCGCGAGGCGACCCTTGCCGAGGAGCAGTTGCGCAAGGTGCGCGAGAGCGACGATATGGGCGTGATCATGCGGCTCGACCCCGCCAACTGACAGGACCGCCGCAAAACCGACGCACGGCCGTGTTCCCAAGGCCGTGCGCAGCCTGTATTGTCGCCCGTGAGTACCGGGCAATTAGAGCGCCGTGCATCCATTCGGATGCACAAATGACGCTCTAAACTATTGAATCTACGCATCGTGCTTTCCGAAAATCGATTCCGATTTTCGGGCCGATGCTGTAAGCGAGGACCAATGACCATTATCGATTCCATCCGGCATTCGATGGCCCCGATCCACAAGGAAGGCTATCGTTTTGTCGCGATCTTTCTGGTGGCGACCCTGATCCTTGGATGGATTGCCCAGCCGCTGTTCTGGATCGGCCTGATCGCCACGCTCTGGTGCGCCTATTTCTTCCGCGATCCCGATCGGGTGGTGCCGCAGGACGACAATCTCGTGATCAGCCCGGCCGATGGCCGCGTCTCCGCGATCAGCGAGGAAATTCCGCCGGCCGAAATGGGCCTCGGCGCCGAGCCGATGCTGCGCATCTGCGTGTTCATGAACGTGTTCGACTGCCATGTGAACCGCGCGCCGACGGCCGGCCGCATCACCGGCATCCACTATCGGCCCGGCAAGTTCCTCAACGCCGAACTCGACAAGGCGAGCGAAGACAATGAGCGCAACGGCCTCGTGATCGAAACCGGCCACGGTTTGATCGGCGTGGTGCAGATCGCGGGCCTCGTCGCCCGCCGGATCGTGTGCTTCTCCGAGAACGGCGATGTGCTTGATGCCGGTGAGCGCTTCGGCCTGATCCGCTTCGGTTCGCGGCTCGACGTCTACCTGCCGACGACCGCCACCCCTCGCGTTGCCGTCGGCCAGATGGCGACGGCCGGCGAGACCGTGCTGGCCGGCTTCGGCGGTTTTGATCTTCCGACCGTCGGACGGAAAATCTGATGGATGAAGGCAGCCAGGATCGTGCGCTGGAGCCACGGGTGAAGCCCACGACCGACAAATCCGGTCGTGGGCCTCGCCTCCGCGAAATACCGCTCCGGCTCATCATTCCCAATCTGGTGACCGTGCTCGCGATCTGTGCCGGGCTTTCGGGGATCCGGATGGCGATCGACGGCCAGTTTCCCAAGGCTGTCGCCATGCTGCTGATCGCGGCCTTCCTGGACGGCGTCGATGGCAGGCTGGCGCGGCTTTTGAAGGCCTCCTCCAAATTCGGCGAGCAGATGGACTCGCTCGCCGATATCGTCAATTTCGGCATCGCGCCGGCTCTTGTCGCCTATACCTATCTGCTGAATGACGGCGGCACGCTCGGCTGGATCGCGGCACTTACCTATGCGATTGCCGCGGCGCTCCGTCTCGCCCGTTTCAACGTGATGGCGGACCGCAAGCGCAAGGCGAGCTGGCAGGGCGAGTATTTCGTCGGCGTCCCCGCGCCGCTCGGCGCGATCATTATGCTGTTGCCGGTCTATCTCGGTTTTCTCGGCGTGGAGCGCGACTCAAGCGTGGCGCTCGCCGCCTCCGCCTATACCGTACTCATCGGGTTCCTGCTGATCAGCCGCCTGCCGGTATGGTCCGGCAAGAGCCTCGGCTTCACCGTCCGGCGCGATTTCGCACTGCCGATGATGCTGCTCGCCGTGGTCTCGGTGGCGTTGCTCTTTGCCTATACATGGCACGTGATGATCGTCGGCTCCGTGCTTTACCTGCTCAGCCTGCCGCTCGGCGCCCGCGCCTGGCACCGCAAATACGGCACGCTGGTCATGGAGGACGACACCGAGGACGACGAGGACGACGACTTGCCGCGCAAGAACCGGCTCGATCTGGATATTTGATGCGCCGCTCGACATAAAACCGCGCCGGCTCTGATGGACGCCAGTTACGCCCGAAAGCCTTGCCGCCTATAATCTCTCCCCTTGAGGGAGAGATGCCCCGACAGGGGCAGAGAGGGGTGAACCCTTTCGGCAAATTCGGAGCTTGGGGCTTATGCCCATACCCCTCTCTGTCGCTTTCGCGACATCTCCCCCTCAAGGGGAGAGATTGGGGCTGCGCGGTTTCCCGAACCGAAAATCGGAGACGGACTGTGAGTCCCTCAGGCAACCGCCCGGCCGTCAAAACAAGTCCATCTGCCCCGGCCCCTCATCCGTGGGCTCGCCCTCCACCAACGGTGGCCCGATCGGCTCGATCAGGTCTGCACCCATATTTCGGGCGTTGCTGACCGCCTTCGACACCGGCAGGGCCTCAAAGAAATCGGCGGGCGGCGGCGCCAGCAGGTCGGCGACCTCGCGCGGTTCGTGATTGCGGCAGTCGAGCCAGCGCTCATAATCCTCCGGCGCGATCACCACCGGGGAGCGCTCGTGGATATGCGCGATCACGCCGCTGGAAGACGTCGTCAGGATCGTGCCGGTATCGATCTCCGTGCCATCCGCGCCCAGCCACGGCGACATCAGGCCGGCAAAGGCGATCACCCCGCCATGGCGCGGGCGGATCCAGTAGGGTTGCGCACCGCCGCCAGTCTTACGCCATTCGAAAAAGCCGGAAGCAGGGACCAGCGTGCGGAAATGGCGCATCGAGCCGCGAAAGGCCGGTTTCTCCGCCGCGGTTTCGCTGCGCGCGTTGAACAACAGCGAGAACTCCCGCGCATCCTTCACCCATGCCGGAATCAGCCCCCAGCGCACCAGCAGCGCATTGCGCCCCTCCCCGCCGCCGGTCAGCTCCGAAGCGCTGACGACCATCAGGATCGGCTGCGACGGCGCGATGTTATAGCGCGGCGGGAACGGCTCGATACCGGTAATGTCGAAAGCCTCGCCCACCTCCTCGGGGGTTGCTATCAGGCCGAAACGTCCACACATTGCGCTTTGAAACTCATCCTGAAAATGGAAGGCGCGCCTTCCCTGAAACATCCATTGGGCATTGCCACCCGTATATAGCATGACAGAGACGCCAAAGCCCGCCTCCTCGGTGATCATCCGCCGGAAAGACACGTTCCTGCTGGTGCGTCGCGCCAATCCGCCGGCGAAAGCCATGTACGCCTTTCCGGGCGGCAAGGCGGAAGCGGGCGAAACAGCGGAACAGGCGGCGATTCGCGAATTGAAGGAAGAAACCGGCCTAACCGCTGAAAATGTAAAGCTGTTTTCCGTTTACGACCTGATCGACAGGACTGAATCCGGCGCGGTTTCAAGCCTTTATCGACTCAGCGTCTTCCTAGCAGAGGCGGATGACCGCGCGATCGCGGCGGCAGCCGACGATGCTGACGATCTGGGCTGGTTCACGCTCGCCGATATCGCGCGGCTCAACGTGCCTTCGAGCGTGCGCGAATGCGCGGAAGCGCTGGATCGGCAACGCCGCGACACTGTGGCGAAAGAAGCACATTAGCGCCGTGAAATAAGCGCTAAAGCGCTGCGATTAACCGGAAATTCACTTTTTCGGACGGCCGCTCTGACACGAGCGCGAAAAAATTGGTAGCATGACCATCAAAGACGAAGCCGACAAGGATATGCGATGAAGCCGAACGCCAACGAGATCGACGACATGATCGTGCGCGAAAAGATGCAGGTGGCTCTCGAATATCAGAACGAAGCCTGGGCCGACGGCGTTGCCGATGGCATCGAGCCCGAGATCATCGCCGATGCGGCGCTTGCGCTTGCCATGCGCGAAACCGTGCGGATGATCGGCGAGGAAGGCGCGGAAGCCATGCTCGAATCGCTGCGCGAACGCATGCTCGCCGGCGAGTTTTCGCCCGAACGCATCCTGCAATAGCGCCATCGTCCTTCGGGCATCAGCGGCCCGAGTCTTCCACCATTGACGAATCCCTCGCGCCGCGTGACAACACGGGCAATTGTCCCGTTGACCGGGCGTTTGACGCATGAGCGCCTTGCGGGCCGCGCCTGCGACCCTACATTTTCAATTGCTGCCTGTGGACTACTACCGGCATGCCAGAGGATACGATCATGGCTGAGATCCACCTTCCGGAACGGGCCGTCATCACGCTTTCCGGCGATGACGCCGAACATTTTCTGCAGAACCTGATCACCACCGATCTCGACCGCAGCGGCCCCGCCGAGGCCTGGCCGGGCGCGCTTTTGACGCCGCAGGGCAAGGTGATGTTCGACTTCCTGATCAGCCGGACCGATACGGGTTTTACGATCGAAACCCATGGCGAAGACGCCGCCAACCTGCTGCAGCGGCTGACGCTTTACAAATTGCGCGCCAAGGTGACGATCGCGCAGGAGGAGACCGACGGCGTGACGGTCTTCACCGGCGACGCGCCCGAAGCCGCCGTGACCGATATGCGTTTCTCGCCCGCCGGCATGACTGTAAAGCGTCTGCCCGGCCGCCATGGCGCTCCGGACGCCGCAGCTTACACCGCGCTGAGAATCGAAGCGGGCGTGCCGGAAATGCATGCCGATTACGCCCCGCAGGACGCCTTCCCGCATGATCTTCTGTTCGACAGGAATGGCGCCGTTTCCTTCAAGAAGGGCTGCTTTGTCGGCCAGGAAGTCGTCTCGCGCATGCAGCATCGCGGCACCGCCCGGCGAAGGCTGGTGATGGTGCGCGGCGCGGAAGCCCTCCCCGCTTCCGGCACGACGGTCCTTGCGGATGGCAAGCCCGCCGGCGAAATCGGCTCGGTCGCGGGCGATGCGGCGATGGCTATCCTCCGGATCGACCGGGCGGCCTCGGCCGAAAGCCTGACAGCCGGCGATATTGCGGTCACCGTAACGCCTTATGGCTGGAGCGGCATCACGCTCGAAGCATCCGGGGCGAAATAGGACGATGCCGCCGAAGAACGACAGCCGCGCCTGGCAGCGCATGCTCTCGGGCCGCAGGCTCGATCTTCTGGATCCCTCGCCGCTCGATGTCGAGATTTCCGACATTGCCCATGGTCTGGCGCGGGTCGCGCGCTGGAACGGCCAGACGCTCGGCGAGCACGCCTATTCGGTCGCCCAGCACTCGCTCGTGGTCGAGGCGGTGTTCTGCCATCTCAACCAGGCCAATGCCGACGACTGCCAGGCGGCGCTGCTGCACGACGCGCCGGAATATGTCATCGGCGACATGATCTCGCCGTTCAAGGCGGTCGTCGGCGGCGGCTACAAGGCTGTCGAGAAGCGGCTGGAGGCGGCCGTGCACCTCCGCTTCGGCCTGCCGCCGCATCCCCGCCCGGCGCTGAAGGCCAAGATCAAGGCGGCCGACAAGATCGCGGCCTATTTCGAATCGATCAGCCTCGCCGGCTTCTCGATTTCCGAGGCCAAACGGTTCTTCGGAGAGCCGAATGGCGTCTCCGTCGAAATGCTGCCGATCGAACCGATGCCGACGGCGCTTGCCCAGCGCCGCTTTCTCAACCGGTTCGACGAAATTGAGACAGCGCGCGCCGCCCTTCAGAAAACGGCAAAGAAATCCGCCAAATGAGCGGGGCGATCATCGTTTCGCCGCTGGAGCGGATCGGCGAGATGACCGCCCGACACGGCTGCCGGCAAATGATCTCGCTGATGGCCGCGGGTCATGATTTCGCCCGGCCCGGCATGATCGACCGCCACCTCGTTCTGCGCATGAACGACATCGCCTTTGCCGGCGCCGGCGACCTCGTGGCGCCGGAACGGGCTCATGTGGATCAGATCATCGATTTCGCCCGGCAGTGGGGCGGCAATGGCCCGCTGCTGGTGCATTGCTGGCTGGGCGTCTCGCGTTCACCGGCAGCGGCCATGATCGCCGCGCTTGCGGTCTCGCCCGACATCGATGACGACCGGCTGGCGAAGGCGTTGCGTAAGGCCTCCCCCTCCGCCACGCCAAACAGGCGGCTGGCGGCGCTCGGCGATGAGGCGCTTGGACGCGGCGGCCGGCTCACTGCCGCCGTCAAGGATATCGGCCGCGGCCGCGAATGTCGGCTCAACGCGCCTTTCAGACTTGATCTCGACGATCTTGCCATCGCACCGTTGCGCCATAGGTAGAGTATCCGTACCCTTGGCCGAAATATTTGAGATGAATTAATAAGGACTGATTGATGGATTCGATCGAGAAGCAAGCCGCCGACCTTCTAAATGCATCCAGCGATTTTGCCGAAGCGATGATGGCCTTGGTCGTCACCTACGCGTTCTCGGTGCTTGGCGCGATTATCCTGCTGATCGTCGGCTGGATCGTCGCGGCAATCGCCCAGCGCTCCGTGAAGACGGCGTTCATGAAGTTCGACAATGTCGACAAGACATTGGCCGGTTTCTTCGGCGCGATCGCGCGTTACGGCATTCTCACCATCGTCATCGTCATGGTGCTCGGCCAGTTCGGGGTGCAGACCGCTTCGATCCTCGCCGCTCTCGGCGCCGCCGGCCTCGCCATCGGTCTCGCCCTGCAAGGCACGCTGCAGAACATTGCCGCCGGCATCATGCTGCTGGTGCTGCGCCCCTTCAAGGTCGGCGAATATATCTCGACCGGCTCCATAGACGGTACGGTGCAGGAGGTCGGCCTGTTTGCCACCGAGCTCAAGACCTTCGACGGCCTCTACCGGCTTGCACCGAACTCGACGCTCTGGAATGTCTCGATCACCAATTATTCCCGCGTCGCCCAGCGCATGCACGAACTCGCCATCGGCATCGGTTATGAGGACGATCTGCGCAAGGCGATCGACATCATGCTCGATCTGGCCAAGAACAACGAGAACGTGCTCTCCGATCCCGAGCCTTACGCCTTCGTCAAGGAACTCGGTGACAGCGCCGTGGTGGTGGCCATGCGCTACTGGGTGCCCGGCCCGCTGTGGTGGAAGACCACCCATGTGATGACCCGCGACGCCAAGCTCGCCTTCGACGACGCCGGCATCTCGATACCGTTCCCGCAGGTCACGCTCTCCACGCTCGACGATGATGGACTCCCGGTAAAGCCTGAAAAAAACGAACAGGCTGAGACGGCAGAAAATAAGCCGGCACGCAAGGCAGCGAACAAGCCAGCGGCCAGGGCCAGTGCAAAGAAACAACCCGAATGATCGGAGCCCGGCGATGAAAGTCGCACAACTCAACATCTACCCCATGAAAAGCGCGCGCGGCATCCCTCTCGATGCCGCGCTTTGCCGTGCAAGCGGCCTTGAGGGCGATCGCATCGCGGTTCTGACGGAGCCGGATGGCCGTTTCATCACCCAGCGCGACCTGCCCGCGCTCGCCCGGATAACGGCGCGTCCGGGGCCGGACGGGCTTCAGCTCTCGATGGAGGGCAAGGGCGAAATCGAAACCGGGCCTTCGTCCGAGAACCGGATCGATGTCACCGTATGGAAAGACATCGTCAATGCGGCAGCGAGCACCGGCGCGGCCGATGCCACGCTTTCGGACTGGTTCGACCGTCCCGTCCGCCTCGCCTTCTTCGACAACGTCGCAAGCCGCATCGCAAGCCGCGACTGGGTAAGCGACGAAACGCCGGTCTCCTTCGCCGACGGTTTTCAGGTGCTGGTCACCACCACCGGGTCGCTTGCCGCGCTCAATGCCGATCTGAAGGCCCATGGCGCGGAAGAAGTCGGCATGGAGCGGTTCCGGCCCAATATCGTGGTCGATTGCGACGAGGCCTGGGCGGAGGATGGCTGGGCGGGCATCGAAATCGGCGGCATCGCGTTTGATTTCGTCAAGCCCTGCACCCGCTGCATCATGACCACGCAGGACCAGACCACCGGCTCGCGCGAAGGCGCAAACCCGCTGCCCGCGCTCGGACGGCTCCGCATGTCTGCAGACCGCCGGGTGCCCGGCCCGCTGTTCGGCTGGAACGCGGTGCCGCGCGGCGAAGGCATGCTGCGCGTCGGCGACCCGGTCACTGTCACCAAAAGCACGGCAGAGCGCTGGCCGGTGAAGAAGCGGGCTTGAATACGGCGTCGGGCACGACCGCCTTACTGCCGTCAGAATGACAGGCCGAGGCTCGCGAACCAACCTTGCGCCCTATCGTCTCCGCCCAGCCGCGCGCGGTACTGCACGTTGAGGTCGATGTGCGACATCGGCGCCTCGTACTTGTTTTCGCGGAACCAGTAGCTGAGCTTGACGCCGGGGCCGGCGCCAAGCGCGAATTCATTGGCGTCGGTGCTGTTATAGTCGGCGGCGATCCCGAGATAGGGCGTGAGTACGAATTTTCCGTCGTCGCCGCCAAGCTTGAAGCTGCGGCCCAGTTGCGCGTAGCCGTCGGCGAAGTTCTGGTTGCTTTCGAGATAGCGCCCGACCTCGCCGAAATATTGGCCGGTCCACCATGAGGACATTTCCGGCATCAGGTCGGTGTTGAAGCCGCCGGAGATTGCCGCCCGCAGCAGGTAATCGTCCCGGCTGTCGCGACCGATCTTGAAGTAGCGCGCGCCCTCGACAATGAAATTGTAATCGGAGAACGGCTTGATCCGGATCCCCGCCGCGCCCTGCATGGTCGAAGCGCCAACCGGACCGTCGAGCGAATCATAAAGCGTGGTGAACTGGCGCAGGAACAAGTCGACCGTGCGCCCGTCGCGATAGCCGAACATCGGCGGTCGCCAGTATATTTCCGTCCCCACCTGCATCACCTCGCCGGAGGAGGCTGCCGGGGAAAGATAGCCATCCGAGATGCTGCTGGTGCCGTAGATCACGCTGGCATAGGCGCCCCACTGGCGCGAGACGTCGCCGATCTGGCGGCGTAGGTTGAAGCGTTCGGTTTCGGAAAGCGGAAAGACGCCGGCATCGGCCTGGTCGATCGCCTGTTTGAAAAGGTCGACCGCTTCTTCGTTGCGATAGTCCCTGACGGCGGCGTAACCGGCGTCGATCAGTTGCGCGCCCCGCAACTGTCCCTGATCATAGGCGTTCTTGAAGGACTGATAGGCGATGTCCTTGTTGCCGACGCTCGCGGCAAGATAGGCAATATCGGCGGAACCGAGCGGCGCGAGCGCGCCGTCCTCCGAGGCCTCGGCAAACATCGCCCTCGCTTGCCGCTTGCCGTCCTTGGCGGCGGCAAGCCTGATTTCCGCCGCGGCAACGTCCGCCCGCTCGATCTCGCTACCGGCCAGTGCGCCAGCCCGGTCGAGCGCGATATCGGCGGCATCATAATCCGCCATCGCGGTCAAGGCTTCGCCGCGTTGCAGCCAGACACCGTAGCCGGCGGCATCGCCAAGCGGCTGCAGCGTCCGATAGGCCAGCAAGGGGTCCGAGGTCGCCATTGCCGCGGCGGCGAGATCCAGCCTGAGCTGGCGCTCGCCGCCCGCCGGGCCGGGAAGCTCCAGCGCGCGCGAAAAATCAGCGAGCGCCGCAGCCTGATCGCCGCTCTTCTGTTCCAGAACGCCGCGCCGGCGCAGAAGCTCGCGCTTGTCGCCAAGCGCCGCGATCGCTTGATCCGTCGCCGCCATCGCGGCCTTCGTGTCGCCCTCGCCGTTCAGCAGATCGATCAGCAGCAGGCGGAAGGACAGATTGCCGGGCGCAAGCCGGGCGGCCTTGCGGGCATGGTCGACAGCGCTTGCCAGATCGCCCTTGCGCTGGGCGGCATAGGCCGCGTCCGCCTGCCGGTCGGCAGGGCTTGCCTTTCTGGCTGGCGGCCGGCTCGCCGCCGCTTCGGCATTCTTCAGAAGCGTCTGATAGTCGGCATTGTCCGGCGCGAGCTCCACGGCCTTCCTGGCCTGATCCAGGGCCTTGCCGTATTGGCCGGCGGCATAGGCCTTGTAGGCGGCGTCCGCAGCCTCATAGGCGGGGCTTGTTTCCGAAACGCCGCCGCTTGCCGCGTCCGGCTGATTTTTTAGGTCGCGCGCGGTCTCGGCATTCTTCAGCAGGGTCTTGTAGGCCTCATGATCGGGCGCAAGTTCAACGGCCTTCCTGGCCTCCTCCACAGCCGTGTCATAATCGCCCGCGCTGTAGGCCCGATAAGCCTCATCGGCCGCCTGATAGGCCGGACTGCTCTGCGAGAGCGGCGCCGGAGACTGGTCGTCGGCCAAAACGGCAGGCGCAGCCATGGAGAGCGTGATTGCCGCAAAAGCGGCCGACAGGGCGAGCCGGGACGCGGCATTGCGGAATGAGCGTTTCGTGTTTGTCGCTGCCATGTTCATATCGCCTTTCCGGTAACAGGTTGGAGTGGCGAAAGCGTCCGGTTCTCGCGCAACCGCTCGATCCTGCGGCGCTGCTCGGCCAGCGCCTCCTCGATCGCCTGGTTGAAGACCACATCCCGCGCGGAGAGATAGGCCCCGATCAGTCCGTCGCGCTGGGGAGAATAATCGGCAAGCGCCGCCCGCAGCGCTTCCGGGGAGATATCGCCTCGTTCGACGAGAATATCGCCAAGACGCGGCATCTCGTTACTGAGAGGGCGAGAAACGCGTCGGCCGTCCGCGATATCGCGTTCGCAAAGAAGGTCCAGACCCGCCGATATCTGGCTGTCGCGGACAATGCAGATTGTCGGCGTTTCGCCGCACGCCGCGACGATTTCGGCGAGCGCCTGCGGCTCCAGCGGCACCGCCGTCGCCAGCATCGCGTGCCCGTCGTCCTGCACCGGCAGGACGCGCAAGCGAAGACAGAGATCGGTGGAAAGCCGGCCCCGGGCGTTCAGGACGTCGTCTTCCGAGATCGTCCGCATCTCGTGACCCGCCTGGAAAGCCACGGCTTCGGCCAGCACCTCCTCATGAAGCCAGCCTTCATCGAGCAGGATACGACCGAGCGGGCGGCGCTGCTGATATTGCTTCGCCAGCGCCTGATCAAGCTGGGCACCGTCGATCGCCTGCCAGGTGACGAGCAGATCGCCGAGCCTGGCGCTGCGCTCCACCAGTCCGTCGCCCGACGGGAAGTCGTGCATGGTCTTGTCCCAGACCAGTCGCTTGCCGGACACGAGGTGGGTGACATACTGCTTGAGCGCGCGCGCCATCGCCATGAAGTTCACGAAATTTCCGACAACCATGCGCGGGATCGACAGCAATCCATGCTCCCAGCCGAAAGTCCGCGACGTGAAATAGAAGCGCTGAACGACCCGCAGAACCAGCGCGATCGCGTTCAGAATCAGCACGGTGCCGACCCAGCCGTGAACCGAAAGCAGCGGTGGATATGTCGTTGTAAACAGGCCGAAGCTGATGGCGAAATGGAAGACGATATACTGGAGCGCAAGCAGATAGGCGAAAACGGTGACGAAGCTGGTGACGATCGCCTTTCTGTCTCTGAGCAGGAAATAGCGGTCGACCAGCGAACCGTACCAGCCGAAATAGGCCCAGCCCTGGAAGCAGATGCCAAGCGACCACCGCGCCTTCTGGCGATAGGAGGTGCGGAACCTGTTGGGAAAATACTCCTGAACGCAAAGCGGCATCCGGACAGTCTTCTCGCGCTCCGGCCCAAAGCCGAACCAGCTCTTGCGCCGCATCTTATAGTCGACGGTGAACCGCGCGAGGATCGAGCGCATGCCGTGTTCGGCAAGCCGCACGCCAATATCGTAATCCTCGGTGAGCGTCTGGGTGTTGAATGGCTGATTGTCTGTTTCGGCCGAAAGGGTGAGCAAGGCCTTGCGCGAGAAACATGTCCCCACGCCGGCGGACGGCACCATCCCTGACAGAGCCTCGCGCACGACGATATCCTTCCCGTGCCATTCGGCGAACTCATCCATGTACACACCGGCCACGAGCTCGTACCAGTTGCGCTCCAGCGAGTTCACAGGAATCTGGATCAGGTCGATCCGCGGCAGCAGGTAGTTGAAGAAACGCAGCTCCAGCGGATGAAGAACGTCCTCGCTGTCATGCAGAATGGTACCCGCGAATGTGATGCCGTGCGTCTTCTCATGGGCGAAAATCGCCTGAACCACCCAGTTGAGGCAGTCCGCCTTGCAGGTCGGCCCGTCATGGGGAACCTCGACCCGCACAAGCTGGCGGTAACGCTTGCGCATCCGCTCGACCTCGTCGATCGTGGCGCGGTCATTGCGATAAGTGCCGACGAAAATCGTGTAGTTCCGGTAGTCGAGCGTGCGCACCATGCCCTCGATCATGGCCGCGATCACGTCATGCTCCAGCCAGGCGGGCACCATGATCGCCATATGCTGTTCGGGTCGGTTATGAAGCTGTTCCGGCTGAAGCGGCTGGTAGTGGTGTTTCCTGGCCGCGAACCGCCGCTTGATCGCCCGCGCATAGAAAATCGCATCGATGAAAAGATCGTCGAGGCACGACAGCAGGATGATCACCGCGATGATCGCGGTGAAATCCTCCAGCAACCGATAATAGTCGGCGAACAGGAATGGCCAGTAGAGCTCCATGATTGTCGGCCTAGTCCCGCTTGTCCCGGGTCCTGCGGCGCGCGATACCGGCCAGCAGTACAAGAACGATGAAGCCGCCGATGATCAGTGTCGTAAGCGCCCATGGCGCCTGTTCCAGCCAGAATTTCGGACTGGTGAGCAGTCGCAGCGTCGACCCGTTGCTTTGGTCGAGCGGCGCACCGGAGGCGGCATAGACCGTGTTGCCGCTGGCATTCAGCGCCGTCAGAACACCGCCTTCGCCGATGACGGCGACATCGCCCTGGCCGAAGCTGAACGGCTTGCCGAGATCGGCCCCGGCGCCGACCGTGCGATAGTAGAGGCCCGGCTGGCTCTGGTCGAGCACGGCCTCGGCGACCGAAACGTCCGAAAGCCCGGCGGCATCGAAAAGCCGCTCGCCGCGCGCCGAGTCGATCGTGATCTTGTTGCCCGTGACGCTGACGCGGTCCGCACCCTTTTCGGGCGTGATATCGAAGAACAGGAAGGGTTTGTCCGGCACCGGCGCCGTGGCGGTATCGACGACCGCAAACTCGGCGCGCGCGGGCGCGATGCCCGCGGCATCGGCGACGCTCGTCACCGTCGGCAGCGTCTCCAGCGCGTTGTCCAGCCATGCCGCCGGCACGGCGACCTCGCTGTCGCCCGCCAGCTTTGCCACGAGCGTGGTGAAGCCATTGGCTTTGGGGGCGTCGCTGAAAACGATTCGGCTATCCGGCAATACCGCGGCGGGATAGGCCTGCGGGACTTCGCGACACTGGTCGCTCGCGGGCTGGCGCTGGAACTCGACATTGATGACATTGCGCGGCAGCAAAGTGTAGGCGGGGATGGCGACCGAGATTTGTTCGGGCGTGCCGTCGGCCTCCAACTGCTTGGCCCCCAGCAGATAGCCGTTGATCGAGACAGAAGCGACCGGCAGCGTCGCGGTTGCGCCGGGGGCCGCCGAGACGGCGAGGTCGAGCCGGCTCGGCACCTTTCCGGGTGCAGCCGTGCCGAGGTCGAACTGCGTCGACCAGTCGCCCCTTGCCACGACGTCGAGCCGGCTCGGCGCCTTGCCGAGCGCACCCAGCGCAATGGCGTCGCCCGCCCCCGGCGGCATCGCCGCAGCGCCAAGCGTGAGGTCTCCCGATACCGCCGATTGACGCCACACCGTATCGAACAGGCCTACCGCAGCATTGCTCGCATCCGGCGCAACCGCGATGACCGGCCGGCCCGAAAGCGTGCGGAGCCCGACAGTGTCGGCGCCGACGGGTTGGCCAAGCGAATTGAGATCCTGCCGGATGGTCGCGAGAGCAGCGGAAGCAGCGCCGTCGGCATCGACAATTTCCGCCGAAACAGCATCGAGCGCGGATTTCAACTGCTCAGCCATCGCGCCGTCGGCAACAGCGATATCGGCGCTGAATTGCGGAGCGTCCAGCAGCATCAGCGCGCCGATCACGGCTTCGCTGGCGATCTGCACCTCGCCGCCGCCCGTAAGGCTCTTGAACGCCGGAACGCCGGCAAGCGATGGCGGCACCGTCAACGCGGCGGTGTCGACCCGGTCCCCCACCTGCGGCAAGGCGATGGTCCTGACGGTCTTGCCGTCGCGCTGCAGGGCGGTTCCGATGCGCCAGGCGGCATCATAGCTGTTCCTGTCGAGGTGGTTGCCCGAAACCAGCAGCGTCACCTCGGTAGGAAGCGCCGACCATGCCGTGCTGATATTCTTCACCGCGGAGGCGGCGTAGCCATATTCCAGATAGGTGTCCGGCTCGATCTCGAGCATGTTGCCGATCGGTCGCGCATCGTCGCAATAATATTGCCCGGTGGCAGAGGACCAGTTCACATTGAGATGGACGAAGCCGTTGTCGCGGGCCGCGCCATCGATGCCGATGCTGGCATCGGCCGCGCCGCCATCATCCGTCGGCGAGCGCGCAAGCAGCATACGATCGTCAGCCGAAAGCGTATAGGTGGTCTGTCCGCCATCCGCCCGCAGGTAACGGCCTTCGAAATTAAGCGTGGGGTCGATGAGCTCAACGCCCGCCGGGACGGGAATATAGATATCGCGTTCGGCCCCGGTCGATCCAAGCGTCACCGGCGTGCCGATGCCGAGGTCCTCCAGCGTGACCTTGCGGGTGATCACCCGGTCCTTGGTCCCCGCCGCAAGCGTATCGGCGATGGCACCGGCATGGCTTACGTGCGGAACCAGCAGGACTGGCGCCACCGTGCTCGCAAGCAGAACGGCGATCGTGGCGTTCCTGGAGAGGGCGATTTTGGTGTTTTTCATTTCGTGGCAGTCCTCAAGGAAACAGCGCGCAGGTGGCGCGGGCGGGCATGCGGGGCGGGCTCCGCGGCAAAGGGAATGACGGCGCGTCCGGCAAGCGTATCGACGATGCGTTCTGCGGCCTTGCCGTCGCCATAGGGGTTGATCGCGGCGGACTGGAGCGCATGGGCGCGGGGATCGTCCAGAAGGTGCACGACCTCGCGCATGATGCGCGCGGTGTCGGTTCCCACCAGTTTCACCGTGCCGGCCGCAAGCGCTTCCGGTCGCTCGGTGACGTCGCGCATCACCAGAACGGGTTTTCCAAGCGAAGGCGCCTCCTCCTGCACGCCGCCCGAATCGGTCAGGATGATATGGGAGCGCTCCATCAGATAGACGAATTCGAGAGAGGCCTGCGGCGCGATCAGATGCACATTGTTCAGGTCGCCCAGCATTTCCTGCACCGGCCCCGCGACATTGGGATTGAGGTGCACGGGATAGACGATCTGCAGATCCTCGCGCCGGGCGAGTTCGCGCAGCGCCCTGCAAATATTGATGAAACCGCCACCGAAACTTTCGCGACGATGCCCGGTGACAAGCAGGGTCTTCAGCTCAGAATCCAGAAACGGAAAATCGGCGTCCAGCCGGGCCCTGAGGTCCGCGTCGCCGCGAATGCGGGCCGCAACCTCCCTGAGCGCATCGATCACCGTATTGCCGGTGACGACAACCCTGCCCTGAAGGTGCTCGCCCGCGAGATTGCGCGCGCTCGAAAGGGTGGGCGCGAAGTGATAGGCCGAAACGACATCGACGAGCCGCCGGTTCATCTCTTCGGGCCAGGGCTTCGAAAGATCGTAGGTTCGCAACCCCGCCTCCACATGCCCGACGGCAATGCCGCGATGGAAGGCGGCAATGCCCGCCGCCATGGCCGTGGTGGTATCGCCGTGGACCAGGACGACATCAGGCCGCGCCTCTTCGAACACCTGGTCGAGACCGGCGATCACCTTCGCGCTGAGGGCATTCAGCCCCTGGTTGGTCGCCATGACAGCAAGATCGAAATCCGGCTTGATTTCGAAAAGCGACAGCACCTGATCAAGCATGCTGCGATGTTGACCGGTGACACAAACCTTAGTTGTGATAGCGCTATCACACCTCAACGCATTGACCACCGGAGCCATCTTTATGGCCTCCGGGCGAGTGCCGAAAACACAGAGAATCCTGGTCAAGTTCTTGCTCCGATTCAAAACAGAAGGCTCCGGTGGGTCCGGATCGGGAGACCCGACTATTGGGCAAACGTGTCTTTTCTGCGGGTTACATTTCGTTAACCTTCCGCATTGGGCGCGCCGGAAGTCACAGCCAGATCGGCAGCAGTCAGACCTTCGCGCCGGCGGTTGGTCTCGCAGGTGGAAGAGCGCTGTGGCATCGTGGACGAAAATCAGGCAAGGTGAGCCATGACCAACCAAACAAGGCCAACCGGACCGGTTTTCAAACGCAAGCCGGCGTCCTGATCAAGCAGAACCCCATGGCGCATTTTCTTCACGAGTCGATCACCTTCATCGAACCCTATCTCCGCCATTATGGCCTGCTGGCGCTGTTCGTGATCATCTATCTCGAATCGCTCGGCGCGCCGCTGCCGGGCGAAAGCGCGTTGATCGGCTCCGCGCTGCTGGCGGCAGACGGACAGTTATCGATCGTCGGGATATTCTTCGTCGTTGTCTGCGCCGCCGTGATGGGAGACAGCACGGGCTATCTGATCGGCCGGTTTGGCGGCCGTGCACTGATCTCGCGCTACGGACGTTATGTCGGCATGACGGAAGACCGCCAGAAATGGATCGAGGGCCTTTATGAGAAACGCGGCGCGTGGGTCGTTGTCGGCGCCCGCTTCGTCGTCATCCTGCGGCAGTTGAACGGAATCGCGGCGGGCTCGATGGGGATGCGCTGGCCGCCCTTCCTCGCCGCCAATATCGTCGGGGGTCTGTTGTGGGCGGCAGTCTGGACCATCGGGCCCTATATGTTCGGCGACGTCATCGCCGAGCGCCTGCATCTCACCCTGCACGGCGCGCCGTCGTGATTACCCGACCGGCAGGCGAAGGCGCGCGGACCGGCGCAATCCTGCCCGGCAAGCCTTCCGGACTTGACCAACGTGCCGCATCCGCAGCCATCGGTGGCTTCGTTGGGACGTGGGGATGGCCGCCTTGCCGCGCGACGGCATGAGACACTGGAGACGGAAGGCGACTGTCAGGCAGTTGTGTGGCCAGTCGACAACGGGCCCTGCGGACGGTAACAGTTGCCTCCGTTAAACTGCCGCATTGTGTTGCAAGTGGAATCTTTTGATATGACTTCGGTTTTCTGGCTTCTTGTGATCCTCCTCGTGGCATTCGCCATGTCGCATTCCAGAGTGAGAGGCCGCCTCAGGAAACTGGAGGATGAGCAGCGCAAAACCCGCGAGCGGCTGGAAGCGCTGGAGCGCCAGACGCAAGGCGATGCGGAAGAAAACGTCGCCGCCGGCGCAGGGGCCACGGAAAAAACGCCGGCCAGAGAACCGGCCGAAAGCGTGGAGCCGCCCGCAACCGAGACCGTCGCGCCGCCGGACGGTGCGGCATCGACCGAAGCCGAAAAGTCATCCAGCGCCGTCAAGGGACCGCCGCGCGCCTTCGTCTTTGCCGGCGACGTCATGGGGCAATTCGCACACTGGATTCGCCAGAACTGGACGATCGCTCTGGCGGCGCTTTCGCTGGCGCTGGGGGGCGTCTTCATGGTTCAGTACGGCGTCGAAAACGGGTTGCTGACGCCGATCTGGCGCGTGGTCGGCGCGCTGGCGCTGGGCACCTTGATGATCGCCGCGGGCGAGGTGATCCGCCGCCGCTACGGTGATGAGGGGACGGCCTCTACGGCAGCCCTCCCCTCGGTCTTTGCCGGGGCGGGACTGGTGACGCTTTTTGCCGCCGTGCTCGCCGCCCGTCTTCTCTACGGTCTCGTTTCCCCCGAGACCACGCTTGCCGGGCTGGTTCTGGTCAGCATATTGGCGGTGGCGCTCGGCTGGCTCTATGGTTCCGTGCTGAGCGCCGTCGGCATTATTGGCGCCACCGCCGCGCCCTTTCTTGTCGGCGGGCAATCCGAGAGCGGCTGGCTGTTCTTCTATTATTTCGCGTTCATCGCCATCGCCGGCCTGGCCGTCGACAGCGTGAAGCGCTGGGCCTGGGTTTCCGCGGTCGTGCTGATCGCGACGGCAAGCGCCGCCACCCTGCTCTATGTCGCGACGGGCGGCCTGATCCATTATTCGGCCTTTCTCGCGCTTTCCTGGCTGGCGTCCGTCATCATCCCCGTCCAAAGCTTCGTGCCGACTCATGCCGGCCAGACGGTTCTGGCGACGCTTGCCGGCCTACGCCCGCGCGCGGATTTCCCGACCCGGGTTGTCGCGGCGATGACGCTGTTCGTCAGCGCGGCCGGCCTTTACCTGTCTCTCGAAGCGCCGTCCGCGACAGAAGCGAATGTGGCCTTCCTGCTCGTCGCCCTCATCCTTGGCGCGACGCTGACATGGATGCACCGGGCCGAGGCGCTGAAAGACATCCCGCTCCTGCCCGCCGCCGCGTTTCTGGCCGTGCTCGTGCTGCAACCGGTCGAATACGGCCCGCTTTTCGCTCAGTTTCTCGCCATGCGGGAAGCGGCGACGACACCCGCGACCTCCTTCATCGCGCTGGCCCTCGTCCTCTCGGCAGTCGCATCGATCATGGCCTTCTGGCGGATGACCCGGTCCGCGGACGATGCCCGCGCGGCGCTCGGATTCGCACTGGGAGCTGCGACCTTTGCGCCGGCGAGCGCCTTCATTGTCCAGTTTCTCTGGTCGCCGGCGGCCGCCTTCGGGGATTATCTCTGGAGCCTCCACATTCTCGCGATCGCGGCTGTCATGGCCGTGCTGACGGATCGCACCTTGCGAAGCGACGACACCAACCAGCGACAGCTTCGCGCGGCCCTCTTCGCGATCGCCGCGCTGTCGGCGCTCGCGCTGGCGCTGTTCGTGGTGCTGACCCAGACGGCGCTGACGCTGGCGCTCGGCGTGGTCGTGATCCTCACGATCTGGCTCGACCGGCGTTTTGATCTCGCGCTCATCGGCATCTTCACCAAGGTTGCGCTCGCTATCATCGCCTTCCGGCTGATCGCAAGCCCCGGTTTTTTCTGGGCGGTGCGCGGCACCACCTCCTGGCTGGCGGTCATCGAGGCCTATGGCGGCACTCTGGCGCTGCTCTATCTCGGCTGGCGGCTTTCCGTGCCGCGCGCGCGCCAGTCCGTGCAGGCGGCAGTCGAAACCACCACGTGGACGATTGCCGCCGTCTTCGCCTGTGCGCTGCTGCAGCGGCTGGTGCCGGATGAACCGGGGCTGCTCGCCGCGGTGATGGCGATCGCCATGCTCGCCCAGATCAGCCGATTGCCGACGACCGGAAGATGGCTGCGGCTTTTCCGGGCGGCGCTTGCAGTGCTGTTCGGCTTGGTCGCCATCGCCCTGATTGCCGTGCCGCTCACAGTCACCAATCCCGTGCTGTTCCGCTTCAACCCGGTGACGGGGCCGGCGATTTTCGACAGTCTGGCGCTCAGCTATCTGCCGCTCGCGGCCGTGCTGGCGGTCGGCGCATGGAAGATCGGCAATCTCGGCCAGCGGTTGCGGATCGCCTTCATCTGCGTCTCAGGCCTGCTTGCGGGCTTCTATGTCGCCTGTGAGATCCGGCGGTTCTGGCGCGGCAATGATCTTTCGGTCCCGGGCGTCACCCAGCCGGAACTCTACAGCTATACCATCGCTCTGGTGATCGTCTGCGCCGTTCTGCTTCTGATCAGCTTCTCCCGCCGCTCCCATGCCCTGCGCAAGGTCGCCATGGCCGCGACCGGCCTGACAATCGCGAAGGTCTTCCTGGTGGATATTTCCGGCCTCGAAGGGCTCCTGCGCGTCGTATCCTTCATCGGCCTCGGCCTGGCACTCGCCGGTCTCGGCTGGCTCGACCGCGCCATGAACCAACGCTGGAACAGGATGTCGGACAAGTCCGAAACGCCGGGCGACGATGGAGACTTGTAACAAATCCGCCGCCGCTCTGCCGGTTTCATCCGCCACAGGAATAACCGAATAACCAGCGCGGGATAAATCGAGCCCGATGCCATGGGCATGGCGCTTGACGCGCCATGCCCTTTCAAGATTGCAACCGCCCAGGCGTCAGCCGACGAGGCCGTTGTCATCACGCTTGATCGCCATGATCGACGAGCGCGGCAAGCCTTCTTCCGCCGGCCACGAGCCGCCCGGATGCTGAACGCCGACGAACATGGTGCGCCGGTCCGCCGACCAGCACAGGCCGGTGATCTCGCCGCCGCGCGGACCGGTCAGGAAGCGGACGATCTCGCCCGTTGCCGGATCGCCGGCAAGCTGCTGGTTATTGCCCATGCCGGCGAAATCGCCCTCATTGCTGTCCTCGCCGTCGGTCTGGATCCAGACCAGACCGCTCATGTCGAAGGCCATGCCGTCGGGCGAGTTGAACAGATTGCCGCTGTTGATGTTGGACGAACCGGCATTGGCGTCCGAATGGACCTCCGGATTGCCGGCCATGACGAACAGGTCCCAGCGGAAGGTATCGGAAGCATGGTCGTCGCCATCGGGATACCAGCGCACGATCTGGCCGTATTTATTGGCTTCGCGCGGGTTCGGTCCGCCGACTGGCGTCGCGTCGCCGCCGGCATTGGCCTTGACGCCGCGGTTCTTGTTGTTGGTGAGACAGCAATAGGCCTCCGCGGCATAGGGGTTGACGGCGACCCATTCGGGACGGTCCATGGTCGTGGCGCCGACCTTCGATCCGGCCATGCGGGCGAAGATCAGGATGTCGGCTTCTTCCATGCCGGTGGTCTCTGGCGTCAGCGCCAGCCACTCACCGGTCTGGTCGTCGTTGAACTTCGCGACATAGAGCGTGCCGTCATCGAGCAGGCCATCAGTATCCCCGCCGGCGACATAGGGATTGGTCGAGACGAAGCGATAGAGGAACTCGCCGCGCTCGTCATCGCCGAGATAGACCACGACGCGGCCATCGGGGGCGAGCGTCACTTCGGCGTTTTCATGCTTGAAGCGACCGAGACCGGTGCGCTTGACCGGCGTGCTGTCGGGATCGGTCGGATCGATCTCGACCACCCAGCCGAAGCGGTGCGGCTCGTTGGGGTTCTTCGAGGTATCGAAGCGCGGATCGAACTTTTCGTAGCCGTACTGGCTTTCGGCCGCCATGCCATAGCGCTCGTAGCCGGCGGCGACGTCATCACTGTAGCTTGTCTCTTCGGTTGCGCCGAAATAGCCGTTGAAGTTCTCCTCGCAGGTCAGATAGGTGCCCCACGGCGTCTTGCCGGCGCCGCAATTGCCGAGCGTGCCGAGCACGGCGCGACCATCCGGATCGGCTTCCGTCTTCATGAGCGGATGACCGGCGGCCGGCCCCGAAATCGCCATCGGCGCATTGTGGTGCAGACGGCGGTTAAACGGGCTGGAGCGCACCACGGACCAGCCGTCAGCGCCTTCCGCGATCTCGACCACGGTCACGCCCTGCAGGTTCTGCAGCTTCAGCACGTCGGCCGCGCTCTGCGGCACGCCGTCTTCGGTGTGCGGCAGGTTGATGTCGCTGTTCACATACTCGTTGTTGACCGCGAGAATCTGGTGACCACCGATCTCGAAGGTCTCCATGCCGTCGGTGTTTTCACCGAAGACCTTGTCGGACTCCTCGACGGAGCCGCCGGTCTCGTGGTTGAATTCGGCAACGCCGTCATAAAGCGGATCGCCCCAGCTCACCAGAACTCTGGCTTTATAGCCTTCGGGCACGTGAAAGGCGTAATCGGTCTGGGCGGCGATCGGCGTGAACGGAAAGCGCGATTGCGGTGTAGCCGCTTCCGCCGCTCCGCCCGGCAACAGGCCGGCGCTCATGGCAACGGCGCCCGAGCCGAAGGCGACAACGCCGCCGAGAAAGCCGCGCCGCGAGATCGCGCGTTCGACCACGCGGTCGAAATCGCTTTCTTCGGGCCGGGGAAAATTGAGCTCGTCCCACGCATCGGCGGGCATCTTGATGGGCGGTATCCTGGTCATGAAAGGTCCCTCGTAATTTAATAGCATTACGAGGTCGACCCTACAGGCCTTTCTTGACGGCGGCATGAATGTTCCCGGTGATGGCAGCGTAAAAAAGCGCGCCTTCGACCCCGGAAGATCGCGCGCTCTTCCGGCGGCCTGCCCTCCACGGTGATGATCAACACGGCGAAAGACTACGCGCTTCCGCCTTTCAGCAAGGCAACGGACAACGCCATCCCCGGCGAGAAGACCTTCTACGCCCGCTTCGAGCCCTATTACGACCGGATCAGGCTCTACAACAGGCGTTCGCACGGATCCGCGAAGCGCTCGATGGCGATGACGCAGCACTGCTGAAGCTGTTCGGGTCCACCGAAGCGTTGAACGCCGTTATCGGCCTGACGGGCGAACAGAACGAGGTTTTCACGGCCACGCTCGATGACATGCGCAACGGCGCAAACGCCGTGAACGACGCCTTCCGCAAGCAGGCCGAAGAGGCAACGGCGCAACTCGACATGCTGAAGAACCAGCTTGCCGCCCTGGCGATCACGGCGGGCAACGTGCTTCTGCCCGTCGTTGTCGAGCTTGTGCAGGAAATCCGCCCGCTTATCGACCAAGTTCTTGCCTGGGCACAGGCCAATCCGGAACTGACGCGCACCATCGTCATGGCGGTTGCCGGCCTTCCTACCAGTCCTATGACGGGCTATTGAAGGTACAGGTGCAGGTCGCCGAGCGGATCGACTTCGGCCCGGAGCTACAGATCGCCAAGAGGCTGATCGACGAATGCCTGAACGAATGGTCGGCGGAAAGCCGCCCGGAGATCCAGGCGATCGTCACCCGCGCCTTCAACACCGACAAGGAAGGCCAGATCAACCGCGCCGAAATCTTCGGCCTGCTCCGCCACAACATTGAGGACGCGCGCTGGCAGCGGGCCATGAGCGCGATCCGCGACCCGCGACGACATGCTGGCGGATTTCCGTAAGGCGGTCGAGAAGGCCCGCGCCGCCGGCACGGGCCTTAAGGAATTCCGCAAGGACTTCGACGCGATCGTCGACCGCACGGGCTGGCGCTACAACTCGCATGGCAAGACCGAGGAGGAACGGCGCGCCTGGCGCGCCCGGATCATCTACACGACGAACATGCGCACGTCCTACATGGCCGGGCGCTACAAGCAGCTCACCGATCCCGATGTCCTGAAATACCGGCCCTACTGGAAATACGTCCATTCGGGCGCGCTCCATCCGCGCAAGCTGCATCTCTCATGGAACGGGCTGGTGTTGGCCGCGACCGATCCGGCATGGCGGATCATGTTCCCTCCGAACGGCTGGGGCTGCGGCTGCGCCATCGAGGCGCTGTCGGAACGCCAGTTGAAGGCGCTGGGCAAGGATGGTCCCGACCCAGCGCCCGACCTTCGCGCCTATCAGGACACCGATCCGCGCACCGGCGAACCTGAAACCCGCTATCCGGGGATCGATCGCGGCTGGGCCTATAATGTTGGCGAGGAATGGCTCAATGGCGTGGTGCCGCCGGAGCTGCACAAGCCGCTCGAAGCTTACGGCAATGAGATCAAGCCCGCGGCGGACCTGCCGCCGCTGCCCGATCCGGTCAAAGCGCGCGCCGGCGATCTGATGGCAACTGGACTTGCGCCTGAAGCCTATGTCGAAGCCTTTTTGAAGGCCTTTCAATTCGACGGCGATGGCGGTTACATCCGCGACACCCTCAACAATCCGCTGAAGAACGCCTGGCTCGGCACGAACTACGGCACGCTTGGCGACGTGATGAACCGGCCTGCCGGCGGCCTGTTTTCCGCCCTCTCCGGTCAGAGCGTTGGCGCGATGAATGTCCAGGCGGCGACCGTGATCGTCAATGGCGGGATCGCCTCCGGCGCGGGCGGGCTTGGCGGGCTGCTGGCCGGTCTTGGCGCATCCAATGACAACAGGCCGCTATCCGCTTATCGAGAGGCGATCGCTGCAATCGAGAGCGGCGGGCGCTATGGCGCGCTCGGTCCCGTCACCGCGTCAGGCGATCGCGCCTATGGCCGTTATCAGGTCATGGGCGCCAATGTCGGCCCGTGGACCGAGCAGGCGCTTGGCTATGCGATGACGCCGTCGTCATTCCTGACGAGCCCGCAAGCGCAGGATGCCGTATTCGACAAGATATTCGGCGGCTACCTGTCGCGCTATGGCAACGCCAATGACGCGGCCAGCACCTGGTTCACCGGCCGACCGCTTTCACAAGGCGCTTCGGCGGCCGACATTCTCGGCACGACCGGCGCATCCTATGTCCAGAAATTCAATACCGCCCTTTCGCAGTTGACGGATACGACCGGCCTGGCCACCGACGGGCTCGGCACGCTCGGAAACGGCCTCAACCAGTTCGGCGGGCTTCTCTCCTCCTATCAGCCTTCAGGCGGCGCGGGCGGCGGTCTGCTTTCGGCGCTCGGCTCGCTCTTTGGCATCGGCGGCGGAACCTCGCAATTGGACATCGCGCGAGCGAATATCGCCGCCGGGACGGCAGGGCTTTATAGTTTCGGCGGCTATACCGGCCCCGGCGGCGTTCACGAGCCGGCCGGCGTCGTGCACAAGGGCGAAGTCGTCTGGTCGCAGAGCGTTATCGCCCGCGCCGGCGGCGTGCGCGTGGTCGAGGCCATGCGGCTTGGAAAGCGCGGCTATGCCAAAGGCGGCGTGGTCGAAAGCCTGCCCTTTGCAGTACCAGCTTCGAATGACAATGCCGGCTCGCCCGCCCGGCCGTCGATCGCGATCAGCATCTCGCTTGAGGGCGCGCAGGGCGACAGGGAGATCGAGCAGAAGTCGCGGCAGGCCGCCTATGCCGGCATGAAGCAGGCGCTCGATGAATATGACGCGCAGTTCAACGACAAGGTCGCGGCCGCCGTCGATCGGCCGAGGTGGCGCTGATGATCTATCCGCTTGCCGCCATATTCGACCGTCTGCCGATTGCGGGTTTCGAGCTCGACATCAAGCGCAATGACGAATTGTCCGGCCAGGGCTCCGGCGCGCTGCTCGGCGTCGAGCTCGCCCCGCCGCTCTGGACCGCGACGATCACGCTCGGCGATGCCCGCAACAATGAGCTGAAACAGGCCGCCGCGCTGATCCGCGCGCTCGGCGGATTGCGCGACGCCTTCATGGTCTGCGATCCGACATCGCTCTGGCCTCAGGCCGACTTCAAGGGCGCGGCGCTCACGGGCGCGAACGTGCATCTGCGCACGGTCGGCGCCGATCGATCGGTCGCCCTGCTCTCCGGCTTTCCGGCGGGCTATTTGATGACCGTCGGCGACAAGCTCCAGCTCACCGACGGCGCGCTTCTCAGCTATCACGAGGTCCGCGCAACGGTCGCCGCCAATGGCGCGGGCGGGATGAACCTGCCTGTCTTCCCGATGCTGCCCTTCTCGCTCACCGCCAATGCCGTGGTCACGCTGATCCGCCCGGCCTTCGCCGCCATCGTATCGCCGGGCGGCCACAAGCCTGGAACGGCCTCCTCGGCGCTGACGCGCGGCGCGCAAATCGAGATCATCCAGAAGAGGAAACCGTCATGATTTACGCCGACCAGGCGATCATCGCGGCGCTGGAGAATGCCGCCGAAAACGGGCTGTCGGAACGCAAGCTCGTCTATGTCCACGCCCGTGATCGCGTCACCGGCCTTGTGAGCGGAATGGGCGTCTGGGCGGGTGATGAGGATCTGTCGATAACCGTCGCCTCCGGCCTGTCGGGCGCTGCAGAGACGCGCGCCTATTATGGCGGCGGCACGCTGATCGATGTCGGCAATATCGTCTGCGCAACCGACATGACCATCCGGCTGTCGCAGATCGCCGATGTCGCCCAGGCTCTGTTGCGCACGCTCGATATCCGGCTCGCCCGCGTCGAGGTTCACACGCTCTATCTCGATCCGGCCACCGGCGCGATGATCGGCTCGCTGCTCGATTTCGTCGGCGAGGTCGACAAGGCCCCGCTTTCGACGCCGGCCGCCGGCGACGAAGGCGCGATCGCGCTCACCTGCGTGCCCGACCTGATGTCGATGCTGACCCGCATCAATCCCCGCAAGAGCTCCTACGAGGACCAGAAGGCCCATGCGAACGGCGACGAGTGGTCGCTCTACGCCTCGACTGCCGGCGACTGGACGATCTGGTGGGGACAGAAAGGCGAATGACAATGCTCGACCTGACAAGACGGCCCGACTGGCGGCCGAGGCTGTTCGCATTCATCTCCGGTCTGAAGGCGCTGCGCTTCAGGTGGGGCAGCGACGATTGCTTCGTGACGCTTGCCGCCGGCGCGGTCGAGACGATGACCGGAGCGGATCCGGCCGCGCCGCTTCGCGGCCGTTATCATGACGCCGTCAGCGCCGGCGCATTGCTGGCCGAGCTGGGCCACGAGGACCTTGCCGGCCTGATGCGCTCGATGATGCCCGAGACGCCGATCGCCATGGCCCGCATCGGCGACATCGCGTTTGTTGCCGATGACAATGAGGTCGGCGGCGCGCTCGGCGTTGTGATCGGCGCTCGGATCGTTGTGCTGCGCCAGATCGGAACGGGCACCATGCCGCTGCTTTCCGCTCAAACGGCCTTCAAGGTGGGTTGATGCGCATTAAAACCCTCCTCACGCTGCTTGTCTTTCTGACGCTCGGAGCCGCGCCGGCGCATGCCGCCCCGGTGTTCGGCGCCGTCATCGGGATATTTCAGGCGGTCGGAGCGTTTGCGGCGTCGAGCTGGATCGGCGGACTGATCGTCAATGTCGCCTTTGGCGCGGTCACCAATCTGATTTCCCGCGCCTTCGCGGGCAAGAAGAAGTCCGAACAGCAAAGCTTCGGCGTCAAGCTCTCCATGGAGACCGGCGACGACAAGCCGCTGTCCTTCGTGGCCGGCCGATCGGCCACCGCCGGCAAGCTCAAATATTGGGGCACCTGGGGCAATGATGGCGAGACGCCGAACGCTTATCTGACGAAGGTGCTGGAGATCGGCTCCCTGCCGTCCTTCGCCGGCGGCCAGGCGCTGGAGCATCTCTGGATCGACAGCGACAAGTGCACGATCCTCTACGGCGAGCCTCACGGCGACGGACGCGGCTATCCGATTTCGGAGTTCCGCCAGGACGGCAACGACTATGCCTGGGTGCGCTATCTCGACGGCGCTCAGACGGAGGCCGACGCCTTTCTGCTCGCAAAGTTTGCCAATGCCGAAAAGCCCTATCGCCACTCCATGATCGGCCGGGGCAAGCAGGCCGTCATCGTCACCTTCCGCAAGAACGATGATCTGTTTTCAGGCAATCCGGCCGTGCTGGTCGAGCCCCCGCCGCTGCCGCTCTACGACCTGCGCCGCGACGATACCGTCGGCGGCATCGGCCCGCAGCGTTTCGACAATCCTGCAACATGGTCGCCGACGCTCAATCCGGCGGTGATTACCTACAACATCGCGCGCGGCATGCGGCATGCCGGCGGCTGGCTTTACGGCGGCCAGAATGTCGAGGCGCTCCGGCTTCCGCCGTCCGACTGGATGGCGGCCGCCAATGAATGCGACATAGCGGTACACGGCACGCCGCAATATCGCGCCGGCATCGAGATCGATGTCAGCGCCGAGCCGCTCGATGTGCTGGAGCAGTTCCGGCTTGCCTGCAACGGCATTTTCGTCGAGGGCGGCGGCGTGCTGAAGCTCGCCGTCGGCGGGCCGGGCGCGGCGGTCTACGCCTTCACCGACGCCGATGTCATCATCACCAAGCCGCAGCAGCTCGATCCGTGGCCATCGCTGTCCGACACCCACAACACGATCTCCGCCTCCTACCCGGAGCCGGGCGACAAATGGGCGCGCAAGGACGCGCCGGAATATGCCTCCGGCGACGCCGTTGCCGCCGACGGCCGCAGCTTGGCGCAATCGGTGACGTTTGCCGCCGTGCCATGGTCGGAGCAGGTGCAGCATCTGCAGAAGACCATGATCGAGGACGGACGGCGGATGCGGGTGCATACGCTGGTGTTGCCGCCGCCCTCGCGGCTGCTGGAGGCCGGCGACGTGATCGCCTGGACGAGCGCGCGCAACCATTACCAGGACAAGGCGTTCCAGATCACCACGCTGACGCGGCTGCCGGGCTCGCTCAGCCAGGTCACGATCAAGGAGATCGATCCCGCCGACTACGATCCGCCGGCGATCGTCATTCCGCCGACGACCGGCCTGCTCGGCCGGGGAACGCCGCCGGTGCAGATCATGAAGGGCTGGACCGTGGAGCCCGCCTCGATGGCCGATGGCAATGGCGTCGGGCGGCTCGCCGCGATCAAGGTTTCCTGCGGCGCCGGCATCGATGGCGTGACGGCCGTCGTCGTGCAGGTGCGCGTCCGCGACACCGGCCAGACGCTGTTTTCCGGGCACACCACGGCCTATGAGGCGCCCTATGCCTGGCTGATCGGGCCGCTGCCCTCAAAAACGTGGGTCGAGGCGCGCGGGCGGTTCATCTCCGATCTGGTGCGCAACCAGGAATGGTCCGACTGGCTTGAGGTCGAGACGCCGAATGTCATGGAGGACCTTGGCGTCAGGCTGGATACCGTCGGCGAGGACGTTCGCAAACGCTTCGAGGAGCTGCAGGCCGATCTCGACCGGACGATAAGGCGCTCCTCCGAACTTGCCGCGGCGCTTTCGCTGCAAGGCTCCGTCGGCCTTCTCGACCGTCAGGTCTTGCGTCAACAGAGCGGCGAGGCACTGGCGCAGATCATCGAGGAAAAGCTGGTGCGCGCGAGCGAGGATGAGGCGCTTGCCCAGACGCTTGAGCTGGTCGGCGCCGAGATCGCCGGCGTCTCCGCATCGGTTGTCGAGGAGCGCCAGGCGCGCGTGACGGCCGACGAGGCGATCGCGCAGCAGACCTCGGCCGTGACCGCGCTGCTGAACGAGAACTTCGCGGCCGGTCAGGTGAAGTTCGCAGCCACCGCCAATCAGAACGGCGTGAATGCCCGCTTCTCCGTCCTTCTGAGGGCTGGCACGAACAGCGGCTATCACGAAAGCGGCCTCTACCTCGAAATCTACACCGAGGGTGGCGTTCAGCGCTCGCGCTTTGCCGTCAACGCCGACCAGTTCGTGGTGCTGAATAATGGCCAGCGCCCGTTCCTGTTCGAAGGCGGCGTCCTGAAGCTCAACGCCAGCCATATCGGCACGATCGTCGCCGGTCTGTTGCGCGGCTCCAGCGGCAAGACGCGGCTCGATCTCGACAATGACTACCTTTCGGTGAGCGACTGATGGCAACGCGATTTCTCATGACAGCCGGCCGCATCCTGCTGACGAAGCCGGGATATGACGCCTATGACGGCGGGATCTCCGACAGGCACAAGCTGTTTGACTCCAACTGGAATTTCTCCGGCGTGCTGATCGCGGCCGGGACCATCACGGATCCGGCGCCGGTCAGCGGAAACGACGGCCTGACCTCGACGTCATCACCGCTTCTCATCCATTTCCCTTCGCCCGGCTACGTACCGGCCGCCTATGTCACGTTCGAGAACCAGGGCGCGAGTACGCCCTATGACGGCGCGGGCTTTGGCGAGCTGCGCGTCGAAGACAGCACCGTCGAGGACGGTTCAAAGGTCTATGCCGATCGGCTCGGCAAAGGTCTATGCCGATCGGCTCGAGCTCTCCCGGCCGTCGATCTCGGGCGGCGGCTATCGCCGATATCGCGGCCTGATCCACTATCGCGTGTTCGGGGTCTGACGATGGCGAGACGCATCATCATCGGCAGACATCCGGGTTTTGGCGTTGCCGGCGCGTTTTTGAGCCGGCCCGGCGACGACGTCGTCAACCCGACTGGCGCGCTGCTGCTCGACTCCCGCTATCAGAATGTGGCCGTGCATGCCGAAGGCCGCTTCCGCATGGGCCGCACCACCGGCGACGGCTACTCGACCTGGTGGGCGACGGTCAATTTTCCAGATCTCGGATACCGGCCGCTGTTCTACGGGTCAATGACCTACGCCAATCCGCACAATGCCAACAAGGTCCCGGTCGACTCCAACTATTACCCGACAAGCAGTTGCGTCAATCGCGACACGACCCTTGGCGAGGTGCCGTTTTCCTTCGGCGTCTGGCTGGAGAACAACTGGACGATCAAGGCCAAGGCCAAGGCCTACGCCGACACCGGCCCGCGCAACGCGGATTTCGACTTCTATTACATCATCCTGAAGAGGGCGACATGACGCGGCGGGTTTATATCGGCAATGACAATGGCGCGTTTCGCTTTCGTGTTTCAATGCCCGGTCACGACGCGCTGACGGCGGCCGACCAGCATCTGACGATCAAGGAGGGCATGTCGCCGCTGACGCCGAAGGAGATCGTGACCGCATGGGTTGCCGCGCGCTCTTCCGGCGGCCCGCCCTCCACGGTGATGCTCAACACGGCGAAAGACTACGCGCTGCCGCCCTTCATCGTGCTCAAGGCAACCGACAACACCATTCCCGGCGAGAAGACCTTCTACGCCCGCTTCGAGCCCTATTACGACCGGATCAGGCTCTACAACATGCTCGGCCGGCCGCTGACGATCTCCGCATTCATCTTCGACGAGGTTATCTGATGACCGCTTACGCCACAGGCACAATCACGCTGACCAATGGCTCAAAGGCCGTGACCGGCGATGGCACAGGCTGGGCCACGGCGCTGATCGCCGGCGGCGTCATCTATCCGCAGGCCGCCGGAAATCCCCTGCCGATCGCAAGCGTCGACAGCGATACGGCAATCACGGCGGCGACGGAATGGGTCGGCGCTTCCGGAACCTATGCCTATGCACTGCAGCGGCAGGATGACGCGAACCAGGTGATCGCTAATGCGGTCGCGCTCGCGGACTATATTCGGCGGCTCGACAATGCCGCGCTTTCCGCTTTGGCGGGGCTGACGCCGGCAGCCGACAAACTGCCCTACTTCAACGGAGAGGGCTCAGCCGCCCTGACCGCGCTGACGGCATATGCCAAAACGCTGCTCGCGGCCGATGACGAGGGGGCGGCGCTGGAGACGCTTGGGGTGACAGAATTTGCGCAAGGTCTACTTAACGATCCGGACGCGTCCGCCGCTCGTCAAACTCTGGAAATTATGGAGGAGGAACCGGGTAAAATCGCGATGTTTGCTATGCCCTCAGCACCGACCGGTTGGCTGAAAGCCAATGGCGCTGCCGTGTCGCGCACGTCATACGCCGGTCTGTTCAACGCGATAGGCACGGTATGGGGCGCCGGGGACGGCTCGTCCACGTTTAATTTGCCTGACCTGCGCGGCGAGTTCCTGCGCGTGTGGGATGACGGGCGAGGCATCGATGGCGGTCGCGCCTTCAGCTCATCTCAAGGAGACGCCATTCGGAATCTAACGGGTCGGGTGCTCCACTTTGTATACGGAGCCGGTGTCTTCGAATATGCGACAAGCGCCAACCCGAACGGTGTCTTCTATGGCGCAGGCAACGCTGAACTTATTCAGAGCCCAGCCGCCGGGACGGGATCGGGCGGCTATCACAATGCATCCGTCATGGACGCCTCGCTGCAAGTGCCGACGGCGCCAGAAAATCGTCCGCGGAACATCGCCCTTCTCGCCTGCATCAAATACTGACCGGAGCAGATCATGGACATCTATCACTTCAGTGCCGTGACCGGCGAATATCTGGGACACGGACAAGCCGATGCCGATCCGCTGGAGGAAGGCCGCTTCCTCGTGCCCGCCAATGCCGCGACCGTCGCGCCGCCCGCCGCTGGGCCGCAACAGGCGAGCGTGTTTGCCAACGGGCAATGGTCCCTCGTCGCGGACTATCGCGGGCAGGAATGGTTCGACGCGGACGGTAACGCGGTTGAGGTGAAGGACCTTGGCGATCCGGCCGATCTCGGTTTGCTTGCAGAGAAACCGGCGGATCAAACGCCGTCGACCAGCGACGATCTGGCGGCCTATGCCCGCGACCTGTCATGGCGCACCCGCGTCGCGGGCACGGATATCAACGGCGTCCGGGTCAGATGCGACGACGGCGCGATCGCGCTGATCAACGGCATGGCGGCGCTCGCCCAGCAGGACGAGGCGCGGACTTTCAACTTCGATGCCGGCGACGGGATGGTGAGCCTGTCGGCCGCCGAGGCGATCGCGATGGCGACCGCCGTCGGCGAATTCGTACAGTCGACCTTCGATCGCCGGGCGGCGGTGCTTGCCACGATCGCGGATGGCTCCATTGCCGACACGGCCGCGATCGATGACGCCTTTGCCGATCTGGCGATGGCGTGGCCTTCGCAAGCATAGCAGGCAGGTGGCCATGGCCTCACAGCCATGGCGCGGCGGGGTCTAGATTGGCGTCATGACCCGCCGGGCAGCAACATACGATAACCGCCACACCCGCACCCCGAAGGGCCTGCGCGTTGTGAGCGATTCGTTGGATATTTGAAATGGTAAATCAGCGCCCGGTCGCTCCGACCGTTCCCGCCGCCGGCTATATCGGCGGCAAGCGCATCCTGTCGAAGACCGTCATCCGCAAGATCAACGCGATCAACCATGACGGCTACGCCGAGCCCTTCGTCGGTATGGGCGGCGTGTTTCTGCGCCGCGATCGCCAGCCGAGGACGGAGGTGATCAACGATATCAGCGGCGACGTCGCCAACTTCTTCCGCATCCTGCAGCGGCACTTCCCGCAGTTCATGGACACGCTCCGCTTCCAAATCTCCGGCAGGCGGGAGTTCGAGCGGCTGATGAAGACCGACCCGACGACGCTGACCGATCTCGAACGCGCCGCCCGCTTCCTCTATCTCCAACGCCTCGCCTTCGGCGGCAAGGTTGCCGGCCGGAACTTCGGCGTCAGCAAGACCACCGGCGCCCGCTTCAACCTGGTCAAGCTCGCCTCCACGCTGGAGGACATCCACGAGCGGCTTTCCGGCGTCGTCATCGAATGCCTGCCCTGGCAGGACTTCATCCGCCGCTACGACCGGCCGGGCATGCTGTTCTATCTCGACCCGCCCTATTGGGGAAACGAGGGCGACTATGGCGCGGGCGTCTTCGGTCGGGATGATTTCGAGCAGATGGCCGACGTCCTGGACGGGCTTCAGGGCGGCTTCATACTGTCCTTGAACGCCGTTCAAGGCGTCTTCGAAACCTTCTCGCGGTTCGCCATCGAGGAGGTCGATTGCACCTATTCGATCTCGGACGGCAACAACAAGGGCGTGAAGGAGGTCATCATAACGCCAGCAAAGTCTTTGCTCGCGGCGGCCGAATGAGGCGGATGCCAGCGAAACTCTTTCACGTGCGGCCGACGGAAGCATTCAGATTGCTCGTCTTCGGCCCCCACGAGAGCGATGGTCCGGGCATCAACAAAGGAGACCGACATGAGTGACAACAAGATCGCCATCACCCAGATCATCAAGGCCATGCAGCGCGACGCCGAAGACATTATGAACCAGATCGACCTCGCGGCCGAGGACATCGGCCAGGGCCGCCGCAACAGCGCCATCGGCGCGCTCGCACCCGTCGACGCCACGATCGAGCGCCTCGCCTCGCTGCTGGCAGCGGCGCGGGCTATTCATCGGGTGGCGGTGATGAATTGATGATATAGCAACCTGAAAATCGGGAGTGAATCGGCCACAAGCGCGCGAGTTGCGCATCCGACCTGATGGTGAGTTTAGATTTGCGATCGCTGCTAATATATCGTTCTGCTGCATTGCAGATTCAGTATTCTGGAGATGACGATGGGACGAATGAAGGACCTTCAAATCGAGCAAAGAAATCTCGAAGTGGAGTGGCTCGGTATTATTTCTAAACTCTTCTATGAAAAGGGGTATAAAATTGTCGCTGAAAATGACGGTTTTGTCCCCACCTATCGACCAGACCTAATCATTGAGAGGGGCGGCGGCAAGATCATCGTAGAGCTGAAACTTTATCGATCAGAGCGCGTATCCTTAGCCTTAATGCGAAATGCTTTTATTTCGTTATCCAGGTCAATGGAAATCGAGCAGGCCAATAGCGGGATACTGATCATCCCTCAGGACATTTCCCCAGACCGCTTGTCAAAAATTCCACCGAAAGAGGGAATAGAGATATGGGACAAGGAGAAACTGATTGAGGAAATGCGACCCTTTCCCCATCTCGCGCAAGGCCTAGCTTACTTTTTTCGAGAACTGCGGGTGGGAGCCGAGCGCCCTCCCGAGGGGCCGGATAACGTATCAATGTTGGGAGAGGTTGAGGCAACACTTCCTGAAGTAGGAGCTGGAGAGTTGCTGGCCCAAAAAATCTCGAAGATACCTCCCGGAAAGGAGGGAGGGGCTGCTTTGAACTTCGAAGAGGTTTGCAAGGAAGCTTTGATCTTACTTTTTGGGAAAGATCTGCTCGGATGGCAGGCTCAAAGCAAGGTCGAAATGGGCTTTCAGCGCATGGATTTCATAGCTCGTTTACAGCCCGTACAGAGCTCATTCTGGTCTACCTTGGCAACTGATTTTCGGACAAGATATGTCGTATTCGAGTTTAAGAATTACGGCAGTCCCATTGGTCAAGACCAAATATATACGACTGAAAAATACCTCTTCACGCGCGCCTTGCGTTCTGTCGCCATCGTCATATCGAAAAATGGTATGTCTGAAAGCGCGGACCGGGCTGCTCAAGGAGCTCTCCGTGAACAGGGTAAGCTAATTCTTTGTATTAGCGGCGAGGAGTTTCAAGCCATGCTCCGGGGGTTTGATCAGGGAAATGAGCCGGATGAGATACTGATCAGAAAACGTGATGAACTGCTGATGGGGATTGGTCGGTAGCTTGATTCGAGCGACTCCCACAAAACTTATTTGCTGCAAAACCAGCTGTCAAAATTGCAAAACCGCGCGTCACGCTACACGCGCGTCACGCTACATACAGTCAAAATTGCAAAACCGCGCGTCACGCTACACACGCTACAGCAAAACCGCGCGTCACGCTACAACAGCTACACTCATTATGGTGCGCGTGGAGGGACTCGAACCCCCACACCTTGCGGCGGCAGGACCTAAACCTGCTGCGTCTACCAATTCCGCCACACGCGCAACGCAGCTCCATGGTCGCGGTTACGCAACCGGAGGGAGGACGTCGCGAAGCCTATTATGCGATGCAGGCGGGTGATGCAAGCCGATATCGTGAAACGGCGGTCAGGGCGACGGACGTTCAACTGTCATGGCAGCGCCAGACAGAGATGCCCTTCCCGCCCTGATTAATCTACCTAAGGTAGCAGAATTAGCCGAAAGGGCCGCTCTCAGATGGCTGGCGACGGTCGCGAGCGACCTCCGCGGTCTCAGCCGTCGCTTTCCTGATCATAGCGGGATTTGACGTCGTCGATGATCATCATCAATGCCTCCCGCTTGGACTGGCATTCCTTGTCGCGACCATAACGCTCAATGAATTCAGAATGTTCGGTCGTTATGACCGTTGAAAGGCTGGTCAATCCGCGCTTGCGGAAGCCCCGCCGGAAATTACGCATGTAACGATTCCACGCTTCCCTCTCTTCATCGGACCTGGTGCTTTTCTGATCCTGATTTTCAACTTCATTTCGACCCATAGCCAACCTCTCCTGTCTGCTAATGCTTCCAACCTTCCCGATCTCTCAGACGATTTTTAATTATAAACTCCAATCTTAATAAGTAAAGATTTCTAATTTAGGATTTATTTACTTGTATATTACGCATCGTTAATTGAATAATCCAGTTCACTCGTAAATATAAATCGATATAACATTAAACAATTCGCGTTAAATTCATGATTTGTATATCTCACTTGTCATCAAGCGGAAATTTTCTTCATAGCAAGTGTTCGGAATACCATGTTCGCGTCCAAGCTTTCGATGGGGCTCCCGCGGCAGGATCCATCTTAGGTTGTATTTGTTATATAGGATAATATTCCTATCTTGCAAGTACTCTATGGGTGTCGGCGGGCGCAATTGTGCCCGACCGTCGAAATGGCCCAGGTTCCTGCAAACAGTTGGGGGATATAGAGGCCGCGTTTGCTCAGATCACGCGGGGCACGACCTGTCCGTCATCGAGCGTTACCTGCCGGTCCATGCGGGCGGCAAGGTCGAGATTGTGGGTGGCGATCAGGGCCGAGAGGCCGGATTGCCGCACAAGCGCCTCCAGCGCTTCGAAAACATAGGATGCCGTCTGCGGATCGAGATTGCCGGTGGGCTCGTCGGCAAGCAGCAGACGCGGCGCGTTGGCCACCGCGCGGGCGATCGCCACGCGCTGCTGCTCGCCGCCGGAAAGCTCGGCCGGGCGATGTTCGGCGCGATGGCGGATGCGCAGATAGTCCAGCATCTCGTCGGCGCGGGCGCCCGCCTCTTGCGGCGGCAGCCCCGCGATCAGCTGCGGCAGCATGATGTTTTCGCGCGCCGAAAACTCGGGCAGCAGATGGTGGAACTGGTAGACGAAACCGATGTCGTTGCGGCGCAGCGTGGTGCGCTCATCGTCGGAAAGCGCGGTCGCATCCCGCCCGCCGAGCATGACCTCGCCCGAAGTCGGCTTTTCCAGAAGGCCGGCGATCTGCAGCAGCGTCGATTTGCCCGTGCCCGATGGCGCGACCAGGGCCACCATCTCGCCGGACATCAGCGACAGCGAGGCGCCCTTGAGCACCTGCAGGACCGAGTCGCCCTGCCCGTATTCCCGCGCGATATCGCGCAACTGAAGTGCGGGAGTGGTCAAGCGAGGCTCCTATTCGTAACGCAGCGCCTGCACCGGATCGAGCTTCGAGGCTCGCCAGGCAGGAAAGATGGTGGCGATGAAGGAGAGCGTCAGCGCCATGATGACGACCGTCAGCGTTTCGCCCAGGCTCATTTCCGCCGGCAGCGTGCTCAGGAAATAGAGCTGCGGATCGAACAGCACCGTGCCTGTGATCCAGGAGAAGAACTGGCGGATCGATTCGATATTGAGGCAGACGATCACGCCGAGGAAGACGCCGGCAAAGGTGCCGACAACGCCGATCGCGGCCCCCGTCATGAAGAAGATCCGCATGATCGACCCCGAGGTCGCGCCCATGGTCCTCAGGATCGCGATGTCCTGACCCTTGTCCTTCACCAGCATGATGAGGCCGGAAATGATGTTGAGGGCGGCGACGATCACGATCAGCGTCAGGATCATGAACATCACGTTGCGCTCCACCTCCAGCGCGGAGAAGAAGGTGCGGTTGTTCTGGCGCCAGTCGGAAATCACGATATCCTCGCCGGCCGCCTCCCGGATCCTCGGGATCACCGCGTCGACGTCGTCGGGATGGTCGAGAAACACCTCAATGCTCTGCACCTTGTCGCCGGCGTTGAAATAGGCCTGCGCCTCGGAAAGCGGCATGAAGATGATCGAGGCGTCATATTCCGACATGCCGATCTCGAAAATGCCGGAGATCGGATAGGCTTTCACCCGCGGATTGACGCCGAAGGGGGTGACGTCGCCCTCCGGCGAGATCATCGTGATCTTGTCGCCGACGAAAAGCCCGAGCGAGGTCGCCATGCGCGAGCCGATCAGCACGCTTTCGCCGGCGGCGTAGCCGACCATGTCGCCCTCTTTGATATTGTCGGAGACGGTCTTCAGCTTCAGCATGTCGTCCGGCCTGACGCCGCGCACCAGCGCGCCGCTGCCGGCCCCTTGCGCGCCGGAAACCAGCGCCTGACCCTCGACCAGCGGAAAGGCGAGACGGACACCCTCCACGCCTTCGAGCTTCTCGGTCAGCGCGGCGTAATCCTTGAACGGCTCGCCCGCCGGCAGCACCACGACATGGCCGTTAATGCCGAGAATGCGGCTCACCAATTCGCTGCGGAACCCGTTCATCACCGCCATCACGATGATCAGCGTGGCGACGCCCAGCATAATGCCGACGAAGGAGAAGCCTGCGATCACCGAAATGAACGCTTCCTTGCGGCGCGAGCGCAGATAGCGCCAGGCGACCATGCGTTCGAACACCGAAAACGGCTTGGCTACCTTCAAACTCTCGTCCGTCTCTGAGGCCGCAGCCATCAATCCGTTCTCCTCAGCGCCCGTTGGTGAGCTTTGCGATCGCGGCTTCCACCGTCATGGCTTCGCGCACGCCGGTCTTGCGGTCCTTGAGTTCGACCTCGCCATTGGCGACGCCGCGCGGACCGACGACAACCTGGCTCGGAACGCCGATCAGATCGGCGGTCGCGAACTTGCCCCCGGCGCGCTCGTCGGTATCGTCGTAAAGCACGTCCAGGCCGGCATTCTGCAGGGCCTCGTAGAGCTTCTCGCAGACCCCGTCGCAGGCCGCGTCACCCGCCTTCATGTTGATGATCACCGTGTTGAACGGCGCCACCGAATCCGGCCAGATGATGCCGTTCTCGTCATGGGAGGCTTCGATGATGGCGGGAACAAGGCGCGTCGGGCCGATGCCGTAGGAACCCATGTGAACGGGATGCTCCTTGCCGTCCGGCCCCTGCACTTTTGCGCCCATGGGCTCGGAATATTTGGTGCCGAAATAGAAGATGTGGCCGACCTCAATGCCGCGCGCGGAAAGGCGCTCGCCCTCCGGCAGCGCGTCGAAGGCCGCCTCGTCATGCATCTCGTCGGTCGCCGCATAGAGCGACGTCCACTTGTCGAAAATGCCCTTCAGCGCGTCAACGCTGTCGAAATCGAGATCGGCGGGCGGAATGTCGAAATTGACGAAATCGCGGTGGCAGAACACTTCGGATTCGCCGGTTTCGGCCAGAATGATGAATTCGTGGCTGAGATTGCCGCCGATCGGGCCGGTATCGGCGCGCATCGGGATCGCGCGCAGGCCGAGCCGGTCGAAGGTCCTCAGATAGGCGGCGAACATCTTGCGGTAGGAATGTTCCGCACCTTCCAGCGTCAGATCGAAGGAATAGGCATCCTTCATCATGAATTCGCGCGAACGCATCGTGCCGAAACGGGGGCGGATCTCGTCGCGGAACTTCCACTGGATGTGGTAGAGGTTGAGCGGCAGATGCTTGTAGGACTTGATGTAGGAGCGGAAAATCTCCGTGATCATTTCCTCATTGGTGGGGCCGAACAGCATCGCCCGGTCCTGCCGGTCGGTGATCCGCAGCATTTCCTTGCCATAGGCCTCGTAGCGGCCGCTTTCGATCCACAGATCGGCGGACTGCATGGTCGGCATCAAAAGCTCCACCGCGCCGGAACGGTCCTGCTCCTCGCGGATGATGCGGTTGACCTTGTCGAGCACGCGCTTGCCGAGCGGCAGCCAGGAATAGATGCCCTGCGAATGCTGGCGCACCATGCCGGCGCGCAACATCAGCCGGTGCGAGACGATTTCCGCCTCCTTGGGATTCTCCTTCAGGATCGGCAGAAAATAACGGGAAAGACGCATGACAATCTGCTTTCTGGCTTATCCCGTTCAGTCGGGAATCATGGGGCAAATCAGGTTTGTTCCGGCCCCTTTTAACGGGTTGCGAACGAGAATCAAAGCGGGGATACGTGCCCGCAAAACGATGATTTGCCGGTCGCCATGGGGAGCGGTCCGAAAATGTCAACCACTTGCAACGTTGCAGAACGCAGAAACATGTTTGTCAAACGTAAAAACTTCTCCCACTGTCGCAAAAATGCAAAATAAGGGATGACAAGGCCCAATCATTGGGCTAGGTTGAGCCCATAAAACAGGCAGGGAGCTTAAATCTTTGCCTTTTCTTCGCGGTAAAGTCTTGGGAGGATCGATCTTGGCGCGCTCTGCGCAGCCCCGGCAACGGAACGGATCACGCGATACTTGAAAAACAGGGCCTTCGGCCTTGTTTTTTTTTGACTTTACGAAATCGACACTGGCTTAAGGCTTTATTGACCAACGCAACGGGAAGTTGCGGCGCGTCCTTGACCCTGCCCGGCGCCTGCACGACAAGAACGGTTCAGAGCATCCTGTCGAGGCCCCGTTTTGAGCCGTTTTCCACTCTTCGCCCTTGTTTCTGTCGCCCTTCCTTTCGCTGCGGCCGCGCATGTCCGCGCGGCGGAGTTGTCCGACCTCTTCTATCTCGACATTTCGGGCGGACCGGCGGCGCTGATGCTGCACATGAATGACGACGCGATGGACGACCTGATCGCCAACACCTATTGGGGCATTGACGGGCGGCTGGGCATCTGCAGCGAGGGCCCGTTCAACATCTGCGCCGGCATCACCGGGTTTTCGAGCCTCGGCAGCACGTCGACGAGCCTGTCGCAGCGTTACGGCACCGGCACCAGCGAGACCCGGTTCTCCTCGATCGGCGGCTATGTCCAGGGCAAGACCAATCTCGGCGTTCTCACCATCTCCCCGTTCGCGGGCTATCGACAGCTTTACGGCACGGTCGAGACCAGCTCATCGCGCTTCGGCTACCAGAGCGAGGATATCGACACCGGCGCCTTGTTCGGCGGGCTGGAAACCAGCGTCAAATTCATACCAACCGGCCTGGAACTCGGCGCCCGCATCGAATACGGCGCTTCCACCGACGACGCGGCCGCCAAAGACTTCGACTATGGCCTCGGTAGCGCCTTCCTGCGGTATAAGTTCTAGATCCGTTACGCCGGCCCGATCAGACGGGATAGATCGCCGAGCGTGAAGCCGATTTCCATGACCACCAGCCACCACAGCGCGAATACCACCGCCGAAACCGCCGAGGTCCACAGAACCACGCGCCAGGGGCGGAATTTGTGGGGGGCGCTTTCGGTGGTGCCGGGCACGATGTCGCCCGCCTCATCCTGGGTTCTGAGGCCGAAGGGCAGCACGGCGAACAGTGTGATCCACCAGATCACGAAATAAACGGCAAACGCGGAAAACAGCGACACGTATCAACCTCCGACTGGATGGGTGCCGACGTTCTGTCGTAATTCGCGCCGGCCCGAAATAACCGGTCCGCCGCTTGCGCCATCCTGCTCGCCCTCCTTAAACCTTTTACCCCATAAGAGGCAACGGCGGGAACCTTGGGCGGATCGACGCATTACCGCAATACAAGCTCAACGGCTCACGATCGGAGGAAGACATGACCGGCAAGACACAACAGAAGGCGATCGCCAAGGCAATCCTCGAGCGCTATCCCGAGAGCTACGCGGAAGCGCTCCACATCAATGTCGGCAAGAGCACGCCGGCTCCTCTCTATCAATGGCTCCTGTGCTCATTACTGATGAGCGCGCGCATCAACGCCAACCAGGCGCAGCAGGCAGCCGCCGCGCTTTTCGACGCTGGCTGGACGACGCCCGAGAAGATGGCGGCGACGACTTGGGAGCAACGCGTCAAGGTTCTGAACCAGAACGGCTACGCCCGCTATGACGAGAGCACGGCCCGCTACATCGCCAACACCACGGAGATCATCAATGATCGCTACGCGGGCGATCTGCGCAATCTCCGCAAGGAGGCGGAGAACGACCCGGAGCGGGAAAGGGAGTTGCTCCAGCAATTCAAGGGCATCGGCAAGGTCGGCGCGGACATCTTCTTCCGCGAGGTCCAGGTTGCCTGGGATGAACATTTTCCCTTTGTCGACCGCAAGGCGGCGGAGGCTGCCGCCGATCTGGGGCTCGATAGCGAGGCGCTGGCCGATCTGGCCGGCAAGCGGGAGAACCTCCCCCGCCTGCTGACCGGGCTTGTACGCTCAGCGCTTGACGACGCGAAGGACGACATACTGAAGGCGGCGGCCTGACACTGCCGCCTCGCTCGCCGATCAGAAGCAATCGGCGAGCAGCGCCTTGGTGTTCTCCAGCGTCATCTCGACAGGATTGCCGCCGGTGCTCGGGTCTTCCATGGCCATTGCGGCGAGTTCGTCGATCCGGTCCGGCTTGATGCCCATGGCCGTCAGCGTGTCGGGCACATCAAGGGCCGACCTGAACTCCAGAATGAAGTTATAAAAACCCTCATAACCACCTGAAATCTGGAGATAATCGGCAGCCAGTTTCAGCCTGCCCTCGATCTTCTCGCGATTGAAGCGCAGCACCGGCGGCATGACGACGGCGTTGGTCATGCCGTGGTGTGTGTTGTAGACCGCGCCGATCGGGTGCGAGATCGCGTGGATCGCGCCGAGGCCCTTCTGGAAGGCAACAGCGCCCATGGCGGCGGCGCTCATCATCTCCGCGCGGGCGTCGATATCCGAGCCATCGGCATAGACGCGCGGCAGGTTGTCCTTGACGAGCCGCATGCCCTCCAGCGCGATGCCCTGCGACATCGGATGGTAGTGCGGCGAGCAATAGGCCTCCAGGCAATGCGCCAGCGCATCGAGCCCCGTGCCTGCGGTGATAACCTTCGGCATGCCGACCGTCAGTTCGGGATCGCAAATGACGATGCCCGGCAGCAGCTTCGGGTGGAAGATGATCTTCTTCACATGGGTTTCGGAGTTGGTCAGCACCCCTGCCCGCCCGACTTCCGAGCCGGTGCCCGCCGTGGTCGGAACCGCGATGATCGGCGCGATCTTGCTGGCATCCGCCCGCGTCCACCAGTCGCCGATATCCTCGAAATCCCAGACCGGGCGCGTCTGGCCCGGCATCATCGCGACCAGCTTGCCGAGGTCGAGCCCCGAACCGCCGCCAAATGCGATCACGCCGTCATGCCCGCCATCGACATAGGCCTTCACGCCGGCGGCGAGGTTCTTCTCGTTCGGGTTGGGGTCGACATCGGAAAACAGACCGGCCTCAAGCCCGCCATCGGCGAGGATGGCCAGCGCGTTTTTCGTGATCGGCAGGTTGGCCAGGCCCTTGTCGGTGACCAGCAGCGGGCGCTTGATGCCGAGGCTGTTGCAGGCATCGGCGAGTTCGACGATCCGTCCGGCGCCGAATCTTACGGCGGTCGGATAGCTCCAGTTTGCTCTCGGGCTCATTTCGTGACTTTCTTCAGGTGATAGGATTTCGGCCGGGTGAGATTGTGGAAACCGATGACGGAGAGCGATCCGCCCCGCCCGGTATTCTTGCAGCCGGTCCAGCACAGGCCGGGATCGAGGTAATCGGCGCGGTTCATGAAGATCGTGCCGGTTTCGATCCGTGCGCCCAAGGCCGCCGCGCGGTCGGCATCTTCAGTCCACAGCGACGCGGTGAGCCCGTACTGGCTGTCGTTCATCAGTTCCAGCGCCTCCTCATCGGAGGACACCTTCATGATCCCCACGACCGGGCCGAAGCTTTCCTCGCGCATCACGCTCATCGAGTGATCGACATCGACCAGCACCTGAGGCGCGAGATAGGCGCCGCCGTCATCTTCCGGAAACAGGCTCGGATCGACCAGCGCCTTTGCACCGGCGGCAACGGCCTCTTCAATCTGCTTGCGCACCACCGCGGCAAAGCGCTTGTGCGCCATCGGGCCGAGCGTGGTTTCGGTGTCGAGCGGATTGCCGAGCTTGTAGGCCGACGCGAAGGCCACGGCCTTTTCGACAAAGGCATCATAAAGGCTGTCGATCACATAGATGCGCTCAATGCCGCAGCAGCACTGGCCGGCATTGAACATCGCCGCATCCATCAGCGTCGCGACGGCGGCATCGAGATCGGCATCGTCCATCACATAGCCCGGATCCTTGCCGCCGAGCTCCAGCCCGAGCGGCGTGAAGGTGCCGGCGGCGGCCCGCTCCATCTCGCGTCCGCCTTCAACGGACCCCGTGAAGTTTATGAAATCAAATGTTTTTGCGGCAATCAACTCGCTGGTGGTCGCATGATCGAGAAACATATTCTGGAACAGGTCTTCCGGAATACCGGCCGAGACGAAGGCCTTCACGATCCGCTCGCCGACCAGCAGCGTCTGGCTTGCATGTTTGATGATCACGGCGTTTCCGGCGATCAGCCCCGGCACAATGGTGTTGATCGATGTCAGATAGGGGTAGTTCCACGGCGCAATGACGAGAACGACGCCATGGGGCTCACGGGCGATATAGCGGTGGAAGCTGCCGCTGTCCTCCACTTCGATCGGCGCCAGCGCCTGTTCCGCGATCTTCGCCATATAGTCCGCGCGCTCGTTGACGCCGCCGAACTCGCCGCCATAGCGCACCGGCCGGCCCATCATCCAGGCGAGCTCCGTCACCACCTCTTCGCTCATGGCATTGAGCGTCTTCACCCCGCCCTCAACCAGCGCGATCCGCTCGGCAAGCGGCCTTGCGGCCCATGCCTTCTGCGCCGCGCGGGCGCGTTCAACGGCGCTCTTCGCCGCCTCGGCCGAAAGCGCCTCGCGCTCGGCATAGACCGATCCGTCGATCGGGGAGATACATTGGATCATTGTCATGATCGTCATCCTGTAATTTTGAGCTTTTTTATCGTGATCGCAGATTTCGGGGTCAGGCCCTTTCGAACCCGCGCGCCACCTCCCAATCCGTTACCCGGCGATCATATTCCTCCTGCTCCCACTCCGCCGCGCGGCAGTAATGGTCGATGACCTCGTCACCCAAGGCTGAGCGCAGCATTTCGGAGTTGCTCATGGCCTCACGAGCTGCGCGCAGCGTCTTGGGAATCTCGCGGACATCGGACGAACCGCCATAGGCGTCGCCGACATAAGGTTCTTCCAGCGTCATTTCCTTCTCGATGCCGTCGAGACCCGCAGCCAGCAGCGCCGAGAAGGCGAGATAGGGGTTGAGGTCCGCCCCGCCGACGCGGCATTCGATGCGGATGCCTTTCGAATGATCGCCGCAAAGCCGGAAGCCGGCAGTACGGTTGTCCTTGGACCAGATCGCCTTTGTCGGCGCGAAGGTGCCGGCCATGAAGCGCTTGTAGGAATTGATATAGGGCGCCAGGAAATAGGTGATCTCTGCGGAATGGGCGAGCAGCCCGGCCACGTAATGCTCCATCAGCTTCGACATGCCGAACCGTCCGTCGGCATCGTAGAACAGTGGCGTCTTGCCGTCCTTGCTCCACAGCGACTGATGGACGTGCGAGGAGTTGCCGGCGGCTTCGTAATTCCATTTGGCCATGAAGGTAACGGCCTTGCCCTTCTGCCAGGCAATCTCCTTGCAGGCGTTCTTAGCGATCACATGGCGGTCGGCCATGGTCAGCGCATCGGCATAGCGCACGTTCAGCTCCGCCTGCCCGGCATCGGCCTCGCCCTTGGTGTTCTCGACCGGAATGCCGGCGCCCTGCAGACCGTTGCGGATCGCCCGCATCACATCCTCCTCCTTGGTGGTCTGAAGAATGTGGTAGTCCTCATTATAGGCGCTGGAGCGCATCAGCCCGCGATAGCCTGATTGCTGCGCGCTCTCGAAAGTCTGGTTGAACAGGAAGAATTCCAGCTCCGTCGCCATGAAGGCGCGGTAGCCGAGCGTTTCCAGCCGTGCGACCTGCTTCTTCAGGATCGCGCGCGGCGAATGGGCGACATCGGCATGGGTGGCGTGGTCGGAGACATCGCACAGCACCAGCGCCGTGCCTTCCAGCCACGGCACGCGGCGCAGCGTCGAAAGATCGGGCGTCATGGTGTAGTCGCCATAGCCCGACGCCCAGCTCGTCGCGGCATAGCCTTCGACGGTGTGCATCTCCATGTCGGTCGCCTGGACGTAATTGCAGCTATGCGTCTCCTTGTGGGCGCTTTCGATGAAGTGCGTGCCCGTGAAACGCTTGCCCATCAGGCGGCCCTGCATGTCGATCTGGCAGACGAGAACGGTATCGATGCTGCCGTCCGCGACATCCTTTTTCAGTTGGTTGAATGTGTATTCCGCGCTCATCGGGCTCATCCTGTGGTTCATGCGATCGTCCGGAGCTGGATCACTCCGGACGACAAGTGTCAATGGTGTGGCGGCCTGGGGCGGGCCGGTGCGTTGTTCGCGCCCCCGCCTGTTGTTCCGCGTCACCCTCGGGCTTGACCCGAGGGTCCAGGCAGCTCTCTCCGTGTGGCCTGGATTCTCGGGTCAAGCCCGAGAATGACACTTGAAAGGGACGAGGCCATGAACAAAGCCCCGCCCCGGCAGCCCTGTCAATCAGCCCGCGCGGTAGGGCGGGCCGGCGGCGGCCATGTCGGCCTGATACTGCTTCAGGATCTTGACCACTTCCGCCGTGCGGTCGGTCTCGGCGGCTATTTCGTCCCAGAAGGCATCGGCGGCATCTTCTACCGTCTTCCATTCCGCATCCGGAATGGTCGTCAGTTCCAGCTTCTCGCCATGAGCGCGCAACCGGGCCTCTCCGCCCCAGTACCAGTGCAGGCGGTGAAGGTGCGAACTATCCGTGCACATGCGGAACAGGACCTTCAGATGCTCCGGCACTTCCGCCCACTTGTCGGAGTTGACGAAGAAGGAGCCGCACCAGCCGCCGGAGATATTGTTGGTCAGGAAGTAGTTTGTCACATCCGCCCAGCCGACGGTGTAGTCCTCGGTGATGCCTGACCATGCCAGACCATCGAGTTCACCAGTCTGCATGGCGACCTGCACGTCTTCCCACGGCAGGGTCACCGGCACGACGCCGAACTGCGACAGGAATTTACCGGCCGTCGGGAAGGTGAAGATGCGCAGGCCCTCGAGGTCCGAAAGGCTCTTGACCGGATTGACGGTGGCAAAGTTGCACGGGTCCCAGGCGCCGGCGGAAATCCACTGCACGCCGACCTCCGAATAGGCCTTTTCCCAGATATCGGCGAGACCGTACTCGTAAAACAGCGTCGGCACATCGAGGCTGAATTTCGAGGCGAAGGGGAAATAGCCGCCGAACACCTTGATATCGAGCGGCGAGTTCATGGAATCGTCATCCGACTGCACGGCGTCGATCGTGCCGCTCTGCATGGCGCGGAACAATTCGCCGGTCGGCACCAGCTGGTCGGCGGTGAAGAGCTGGATCTCCATCTCGCCGTTTGCAGCCTTGTTGAAGTTATCGATGCAGTCCTTGACCACATGTTCGGCCAGCGCCGGGCCGGCATAGGTCTGGAGCCGCCAGGTGATCTTGGACTGGGCGCGCACGACGGCGGGCGCGGCAAGCGCCGAAGCGCCGGCTGCAGTCGCAAGACCGGCATTCCTGAGAAAACTACGTCTGCTGTTCATGTCTGTTTCCCTCTGTTTTTCTGAAATCCGGCCTCATGCCGCATTTCGCATTTGCTCCCGGCAACGGCCGGCTTCCTGCGCGCCGTCCGCTCCCTCAGCGCGCATAGACAAGGTTCGGCAGCCACAGCGCGATCTGCGGGAATGCCGTGACGATCGCCAGACCGATGATCATGATGATCACGAACGGCCAGACGGAGCGGTAGATATCGACAAGCGATATTTCGGGCGGGGCCATGGCCCGCATGAGAAAGAGATTGTAGCCGAAGGGCGGCGTCATATAGGCGATCTGGCAGGTGATCGTGTAGAGCACGCCATACCAGACGAGATCGAAGCCGAGGTGACCGACCAGCGGCACGTAGAGCGGCGCGACGATCACCAGCATCGCCGTGTCGTCCAGGAAGGTGCCCATGATGATGTAGGAAATCTGCATCAGGATCAGGATTTCCCAGGGGCCGAGCTCCCACTTCTCCAGCAGCAGATGTTCGAGCGCCCTCACCGCGCCAAGCCCATCGAACACCGCGCCGAAGCAGAGCGCTGCAACGATGATCCACATGAACATGCAGGAAATGCCGAGCGTCTGCTCCATCGTCCGGTTCAAAAGCTTCCAGGTCAGGCGACGCTTGACGAGGGCGGCGACCAGCGCCGAGAGCGCGCCGATGGCCGCACTTTCCGTCAGGCTGGTGACGCCCATCAGGAACAGGCCCATCATCAAGAAGAAGATCAGGAACGGGATGATGCCGGCGCGCAGCAGTTTCAGCTTTTCGCCGAGCGGCATGTCGCGTTCTTCCTTCGGCAGCGCCGGCCCCAGCGCCGGGTTCACGCGGCAGCGGATGACGATGTAGATCACGAACAGGGCGGCGAGCATCAGGCCGGGCAGCGCGCCCGCCACCCAGAGCTTGCCAACCGGCTGGCGCGCGATCATGCCGTAAAGCACCAGCACCACGCTTGGCGGCACCAGAATGCCGAGCGAGGAGCCGGCCTGTATCACGCCCGAGACCATGATCTTGTCGTAGCCGCGCCGCAGAAGCTCCGGCAGCGCGATGGTCGCGCCGATCGCCATGCCGGCGACCGACAGTCCGTTCATGGCCGAGATCACCACCATCAGCCCGATGGTGCCGACGGCAAGTCCGCCCGGCAGACCGCCCATCCAGACGTGGAAGGCCTTGTAGAGATCTTCGGCAATGCCCGATTCCGACAGCATGTAGCCCATGAAGATGAAGAGCGGCAGCGTCAGCATCGGATACCACTTCATCAGCTTCATGCTGGCCGAAAAGCCGAGCTCGTAGCCGCCGGTGCCCCAGAGTGCGGCAGCCGCCACCACGCCGACAAAACCGATTGCCGCGAACACGCGCTGGCCGGTCAGCATCGTCATCATCATCGAGAAGAACAGCAGAAGCGCGATCATTTCATAGGAGAGGTTCATGCCATTTCCCTCCCCAGCGCCTTGGCCAGATCCTTGAGGAAGATCGATGTCGTCTGCAGGAACATCAGGAAGATTCCCGCCACCATGACGATCTTGATCGGCGCCATATAGGGCGACCAGCTCGAATAGGAGGTCTCGCCATATTTCAGCGCGTACTCAGTGGAGGACACCCCGCCGATCAGGAGGAAGATGAGATAGACGAACAGCATGATCACGGTGACGGCATCAACCGCCGCTTTCTGGCGCGGCGTCCAGCGGCCATAGATCAGGTCCATGCGCACATGGCTGTCGAGCTGAAGCGAATAGGCGCCGCCGAGAATGTAATAGGCGGTCATCACGAACTGCGCCATTTCCAGCGTCCAGAGCGACGGGTTGAACATTGTCTTGGATACGGACGACCACAGCAGGATGCCCATCATCACGAAGACCAGCCACATGGCGATGCGGCCGACCACCCGGTTGAACCCATCGACATAGCGCACATACGTCCTGATCGCCTGCGGCATCACCCGTCCTCCCCGCCAATGCACGCGCCGAGAAGCCCCGCGATGAAACCGGCCGCCTGAGCCTGTCCGGCCGCATCGGCGATCAGATCGTTGCGGATCTCGATCATGACATTGAGGAGCCGGCGCGGCAGCCCATGGCGGCGCAGCGTGTGGGTCACGCCATCGACCGGGGCATAGGGCTCGTTGCGGCGCACGTCATAGCCGCCCGCGACCTTCGCCAGCATGCAATCGGCAAGCCGGCTGTCGCTGTCATGCAGGATGCCGATCTCGACGTCGCGCGCGACGTCCTTGAAGACCGGCGTGAAGGAATGGATGGTGACGATCACAGGCGAACGCCCGGCATTCTGGCGCGCGACAAGCAGTTCCTCGATCGCCTTGTGAAACGGATGGTAAAGGGCCTCCGCCCGTGCGGCACGTTCGGCGGTACTCAAACCGCGATTGCCGGGGACCTCGAAGACCTCGCTGATTTCGGGAATGGCGTCCTTCGCCTCCGGCGGCCGGTTGCAGTCATAGGCAAGCCGGGAGAAACGCTGGTGAATGAGGGTGGCGTCGAGCGCCTCGCTGAGCATCATGGCGACCGCGAGCGCGCCGGGGTCCCAGGCAATGTGGCTTTTGCGAAGCTCCTCGCTCAGCCCCATATCGCCAAGGCTTTCCGGAACACGCCGGCTGGCATGTTCGCAGATCAGCACGATATCGCTTTTCGCTTCCGCGCGTTCGATGGCAACAGGCGCACCGTCGCGGGCGCTCAAGAGCCCCGACATTTCCAGCATCCGATCCCCTGATTTATGTGTTTCTTGTTTTGTAAATAGTTCTTCAGAACGTTGGTGATGTCAATTGCTGTCTGAAAACTTCTCTTCAAATTTGTCATTGACGAAAAAGTCGCCGCGTCTCTTAATGGCAGCGAAACATGGAGCAGAGCTTGAACGAACCGGTCCGGACAGTCGCCGACATTATCGCCGCCAGCTATGAGGGGTTGACGCGGTCGGAGAAGCGGCTGGCCGACACGATCCGGGAAAACTATCCGGTCTCCGGCCTCGGCAGCATCACCACGCTTGCCGAAAATGCCGATGTGTCGACGCCCACTGTTGCGCGCATGGTGCAGAAGCTGGGCTTCAAGGGCTATGGCGATTTTCAGGCGCGGCTCCATCAGGAGCTCGAGGCAACGCTTTCCAATCCGATCGCCAAGCACGACCGCCTCGCCCGCAATGTTCCCGAAAGCCATATCCTGAACCGCTTCGGCGAGGCCGCGATCGACAATATGCGTCGCACGCTGTCACAGCTCGATCAGGCGACCTTTGCCGGCGCCGCCGAGCTTCTGTCCGATCTCGATCGCGCGATTTATTTCGTCGGCGGTCGCATCACCGGTGCGCTGGCGAGCTATTTTTTCACTCATATGCAGGTGATCCGGCCGAAGACGACGCTGATGTCGTCCAACTCCTCGTCATGGCCGCAGCACATGCTGAACATGGCCAAGGGCGATGTGCTGGTGATCTTCGATATCCGCCGCTACGAGCAGGACATGGCGGTGCTGGCGCGGGTGGCGAAGGAGAACGGACTGGACATCATCCTGTTCACCGACCAGTGGGCCTCCCCGGTCGCCAAATTCGCCCGCCACACCTTCCGCGTCAACATCGAGGTCCCGTCCGCCTGGGATTCGTCGATTGTGACGCTGTTCGTGGTGGAAGCGCTGATCGAGGCGGTGCAATCGAAGAGCTGGGACAAGACGCGGGAACGCATCAGCGTGCTGGAGGGGCTGTTCGAGCAAAGCCGGCTGTTTCGGCGGCCGGGCTGAGAGCGGTCTGCGGATGCGCAAGTCGGATCAATCGGCTGCCCGGTGATCTGCTGCGCAACCGTTGCAGTCATCCTTTGACTATCGGGCTTTGTTCTGCGCTACAGCCCACAATCTCTCCCCTTGAGGGAGAGATGCCCCGACAGGGGCAGAGAGGGGTGAACCCTTTCTGCAAATTCGGCTTTTAGGGCTTGCGCCCTTTACCCCTCTCTGTCGCTTTCGCGACATCTCCCCCTCAAGGGGGGAGATTGGGGCTGAGATGCCGTCTTTGAAACCAAGGCATGCGATTGGCTGAAACGCATTCCCGAGGAAAATCAGAATCTTGAAAGCAAGTTATCAACCTGCCTGATAAGTCTTCACCCAATCTTGTTCACAAACACCGTCACCACCGGCTTCTTGCCCCAGCACTCGTTTGCGGCGGCGCGGACGGAGCGTCGGATGGCTTCCTTGACCATGCCGAGGTCCTTGCGGCGCGAGCGCGGAATGCTTTCGACGGCGCCGAGGACAGCGTCGAACAGCACGTCCTCCATCTTCTCGTCGTCATCGTCAAAGCCCGGCAGGCCGATCGGCACGACATCGGGATCGCCGGAGAACTCGAACTTGGAATTCAGCACCACATTGACGGAGACCTGGCCGACGAAGGAAAGCTTGCGGCGCTCGCCGATGCCCATTTCGTCGAAATTGCCGATCAGCTTACCGTCCTTGAAGACGCGGCCGGCCTCGACATGGCCGATCACCTCGGCGGGCCCCGGCGCAAGGCGGACCATGTCGCCGTTGCGCACACGCGGAACCTGGGCGATGCCGCTCTGCTCGGCCAGTTCCTTCTGCGCGGTCAGATGCTGGGCCTCGCCATGGACGGGCACGAGGATCTCGGGCCGGATCCATTCATACATCTGCTTCAACTCGTTGCGGCGGGGATGGCCCGAGACATGCACCAGCGCCTCGTTGTCGGTGAGGATATGGACGCCCTGCTCAACAAGACCGTTCTTGATCTCCTGGATCGCCTTCTCGTTGCCCGGAATGGCGCGCGAGGAAAACACCACGAGATCGCCGGCGGCGAGCGCCACATTGCGCATCTCGTCGCGCGAAAGCTTGGCAAGGGCCGCGCGCGGCTCGCCCTGCGAACCGGTGAGGATCGCAACCACCTTGTCGCGCGGGATATAGCCGAATTCGTCCTCGTCCACGAACGGCTTCACGCCTTCCATCAGGCCGAGATCGCGGGCGACCGCAACCGCGCGCTTCAGCGAGGAGCCGAGCAGCAGCACCTGACGACCGGCCTCGTCTGCGGCCTTGGCGATCGAGCGGATACGGCCGATATTGGAGGAGAAGGTGGTCAGCGCCACCCGGCCTTCTGCATTCTCGATGACCTTCCGGAGGCTTGCCGAAACCTCTTCCTCCGACGGCGAAACGCCATCGCGCATGGCGTTGGTGGAATCGCACATCAGCGCCAGCACGCCCTCGTCGCCGATGGCGCGGAAGCGGGCCTCGTCGGTCTTGGGGCCGAGCGTCGGCGCGTGGTCGATCTTCCAGTCGCCGGTATGGACGATATTGCCGAGCGGCGTGCGGATCGCCAGCGCCATCGGCTCGGGGATCGAGTGGTTGACGGGCACGCCCTCGATCGTGAACGGCCCGACATTGATGGTGTCGCCGCCCTTGAAGATCGTCACCGGGATTTCGCGCATCCAGCTGTCATATTCGCGCTTGGCTTCCAGCAGGCCGGCGGTAAACGGCGAGGCATAGACGGGCACGTTGAGGCCCGGCCACAGCGTCGCGATCGCGCCGAAATGGTCCTCATGGGCGTGGGTGATGATCATTCCCTTGAGATTGTCGCGCTGCTCGCGCACGAATTCGATATCGGGCAGAACCAGGTCGACGCCGGGCAGGTCCGGGCCGGGAAAGGTCACCCCGCAATCCACCATGATCCATTCGCGCTTCTTCGCCGGGCCATAGCCATAAAGCGCCAGGTTCATGCCGATTTCGCCGAGGCCTCCCAGAGGAAGGAAGACCAGTTCCGCGTTATTGTCCGCCATCAAGCGTTATCCATTTCCATTGTCGAAGAACACGTCGCCCGCAGCAAAGGTGCGCAGACCGTCCTTCGTTTCCAGTTTCAGCATGCCGGCATCATCGATGCCGACGAAAATCCCCGAGACCTGCTCGCGGGCAAGGTTCACGGTAATACGTTCATTGATGCCGCAGGCTTGCTTGCGCCAGCGCGCCACCGTCTCGGCAAGGCCCCTGCCCCGATCCCAGATCGCAAGTTCCTGCGCCATGGTCTCGAACAGATGTGCAAACAGCGTCTCGGGGTCGGCGCCCGCGACATAATCGGCAATCCGCGCTACCGGGTATGGCGCGTCATCCGGACCGGTCGTGACATTAACGCCCATGCCGATAACGACGGCAAGCCTGCCATCGTCAAGCAATTCCGCTTCCAGCAGAATGCCACAAACCTTGTGGCGGTCGATCAGGATATCGTTCGGCCATTTGATCGCGATTTCGTTGTCGTGACCGGCCATGACCCGCGAAATCGCGCCGTGAACGCCGAGCGCCGCCACCAGCGGCAGCGAGGCTGTCAGCGCCTGGGGCGCGGGGTCGACAAGCAGAAGCGAGGCATAGAGATTGCCCCGCTCCGAAACCCAGTTACGTCCGCGCCGTCCGCGCCCGGTCTCCTGCCGCTCAGCCGTCAGCCACAACAGGCCGGGATCGCCGGCACGCGCCCGATCCATCGCCTCGCTATTGGTGGAGCCGACGGTATCGAGCGCTTCGTGGCGGTAGGCGTCTGCGGCGGAATATGCTGCCGCCATCCTAGAAGAGAGCCGCAGCGGCCTTGGCCGCGGCATCGTTCAGCGCGCCGCCGAACAGGAGATAGCCGATCGCGAAAATGCCGCTGATCCCGAAGACGAAGCGCAGCTCGCCGGCAACCCGTGAAAATTCGACGGACGGCTCATCGAACCACATCACCTTGATCACCCGCAGATAGTAGAAGCAAGCGACCACGGAGGACACGATACCGATAATGGCGAGCGTATAGAGCTTGGCGTCGATCGCGGCCAGGAACACGAAATACTTGCCGAAGAAACCGGCAAGCGGCGGCACGCCGGCAAGCGAGAACATCAGCGCAGTCAACACGACGGCCATCACCGGCTTAGTGGTCGAAAGGCCTGCGAGATCGTCGATATTCTCGACATTGCCGCCTTCCTTCAGCCGCATCGCCATGATGATCGCGAATACGCCGAGCGTGGTGAACAGGTAGATCGCCATATAAAGCGCGACACCCTTGACGCCCGCCTCGCTGTCGGCGGCAAGGCCGACCAGCGCGTAGCCCATATGGGTGATCGAGGAATAGGCCATCAGCCGCTTGATATTGCGCTGGCCGATCGCGGCGAACGCGCCGAGCACCATCGAGGCGATCGCGATGAACACCACGACCTGACGCCACTCATCGGCGGCAGGGCCGAAAGCCTCGGTCAGAAGCCGGACGATGATCGCCATGGCCGCAACCTTGGGCGCGGAGGCGAAAAAGGCGGTGACCGGCGTCGGCGCGCCTTCATAGACGTCCGGCGTCCACATGTGGAACGGCACAGCGGAAATCTTGAAGGTGATGCCGGCAAGCACGAACACCATGCCGAAGATGAAACCGAGACCTGTTTCGCCGGCCGAGATCGCGGCGGCAACCGGGCCGAAGCCGATATTGCCGGTGAAGCCGTAGACCAGCGAGATGCCGTAAAGCAGCATGCCGGAGGACAGCGAGCCGAGCACGAAATATTTCAGCCCCGCCTCGGTGGAACGCAGGCTGTCGCGGTTGATGGCGGCGATCACGTAAAGCGGCAGCGACATCAGCTCGAGGCCCATATAGAAGGCGAGCATGTCATTGGCCGAGGTCATCAGCAGCATGCCGGTGGTCGACAGCAGCATCAGCACCGGAAACTCGAAACGGTCGAGATATTCCGGCTCCTCGTGACCGACCGACAGGATCATCGACAGCGCCGCGCCGATCAGCGCGAGCGCCTGCATGAACAGCGTGAAGTCGTTGAACACCAGCGAGCCGCCGAAGGCCGTGCCCTCGCCCGCCCAGAACAGCGCGCCGAAGGCGGCGATCAGCAGGAACACGGCAAGGCCGACGATCGTCTGGCCGCTCTTGCGGCCGGCGAACGCGCCGATCATCAGCAGAACCATCGCACCGAGCGCGAGGATCAGCTCCGGCATGATCAGCTTCAGACTTGAAAGTATGAGTTCCGATGTCATGTCCAAAAGATCCTGTCTCAGTATACCGGCAGCGCGATGTTCTTGGTCTGCTCAAGAACGGCGTCATAGTGTTGAACGATCTGCGCCACCGGGCCATGGATCGCCGCGAAGATCGGCTCCGGATAGACGCCGAAGAAGATCGTCAGGAAGATCAGCGGATAGAGAACGATCTTCTCGCGGGTGCTGAGGTCCAGCAGCGCCTTCAGGCTGTCCTTCTCCAGTGCGCCGAAGATCACCCTACGGTAAAGCCACAGCGCATAGGCCGCCGACAGGATGACGCCGGTGGCTGCGAACAGGGCAACCCAGGTGTTGACCTGGAACACGCCGATGACCGTCAGGAACTCGCCGATGAAGCCGGAGGTGCCGGGCAGGCCGACATTGGCCATGGTGAAGATCATGAAGGCGACCGCGAATTTCGGCATATTGTTCACGAGCCCACCGAAGGCCGCAATCTCACGCGTATGCATGCGGTCGTAGACGATGCCAACGCAGAAGAACAGCGCGCCCGAGACGATGCCGTGCGAGAGCATCAGGAAGATCGAGCCTTCCACGCCCTCGGTGGTGGCCGAGAACATGCCCATGGTGACGAAGCCCATATGGGCGACCGACGAATAGGCGATCAGCTTCTTCATGTCGGTCTGCATCAGCGCCACGAGCGAGGCATAGATGATTGCGATGATCGACAGCGCGAAGATGAACGGCGCGAAGTAATAGGAGGCGTCGGGGAACATCGGCATCGAATAGCGCAGCACGCCGAACCCGCCGAGCTTAAGAAGAACGCCCGCCAGCACGCCCGAGGCTGCGGTCGGCGCTTCCACGTGCGCATCCGGCAGCCAGGTATGCACTGGCCACATCGGCATCTTCACCGCAAACGAGGCGAAGAAGCCGAGGAACAGCCAGTATTGCATGTTGACCGGGAAATCATACTCCAGCAGCACCGGCACACTGGTCGTGCCCGTTACCCAGTACATCGCCATGATGGCCAAGAGCATGAAAACCGAGCCGGCGAAGGTGTAGAGGAAGAACTTCAGCGATGCGTAGACCCGCCGCTCGTGCCCCCAGATACCGATGATCAGGTACATCGGGATCAGGCCCGCCTCGAAGAAGATGTAGAACATCACGATATCGAGCGACACGAACACGCCGATGATCAGCGTTTCGAGGATCAGGAAGGCGATCATGTATGCCTTCACCCGATAGGTGATGGCTTCCCACGAGGCAAGGATGCAAAGCGGCATCAGCACCGTCGTCAGCAGGATGAACAGCAGCGAAATGCCGTCGATCCCGAGATGATAGGAGATGCCCGTGCCAAGCCAGGGATGGTTTTCGACCATCTGGAAGTTCGGGTTCGACGGATCGAACTTCATCCACACGAACAGCGAAACGATGAAGGTGAACAGCGTCGTCAGCAGCGCGACGTTGCGGATGTTCCTGAGCCCGGTCTCGTTATCGTCGCGGGTGAACAGGATCAGCACCACGCCGATAAGCGGCAGGAAGGTGACTGTTGAGAGAATTGGCCAGTCGCTCATTACCGAGCCCCTCCGAGCATCATCCAGGTTACAAGCGCGGCCACGCCGATCAGCATTGCAAACGCATAGTGGTAAACATATCCGGACTGCAGTTTGACGACGCGGTTGGTCACGTCGTTGACCCTTGCTGCAATCCCGTTCGGGCCGAAGCGGTCGATCACGCCGATATCACCCTTCTGCCACAGGAAGTATCCGAGCGCCTTGGCCGGCCTTACGAACAGGAAGTCGTAAAGCTCATCGAAATACCACTTGTTGAGCAGGAAGGCGTAGAGGCGCGGAAATGTCTTCGCCAGAGCCGGCGCGGAGGACGGCTTGATGAGGTACATGTAGATCGCGACCACCGTGCCGAGCAACATCGCGATGAACGGCGACAGCACAACCCACAGCGGCACATGGTGATGCTCGTCGAGCACCTCGTTGTGCGGGCCGGTGAACAGCGCGCCCTTCCAGAACTCGCTGTAATCATGCCCGAAGAAATAGGGCAGGAAGACAACGCCGGCGAACAGCGCGCCGATCGACAGCACGACCAGCGGCAGCAGCATGACCCAGGGGCTTTCATGCACATGGTGCATGACATCGGAAGACGCGCGCGGCTTGCCGAAGAAGGTCATGAAGATCAGACGCCAGGAGTAGAAGGCGGTGAAGGCGGCGGCGATAACCAGCATCCAGAACGAGAAGTTGCCGAGCGGGCTTGCCGAGACATAGGCCGATTCGATGATCGCGTCCTTGGAGAAGTAGCCGGCCGCCCCGATCGGCGTGCCGGGAATGCCGGCGCCGGTGATGGCAAGCGTGCCGATGATCATCGCCCAGAAGGTAACCGGGATGTGCTTCCTGAGCCCGCCCATGTGACGCATGTCCTGCTCGCCGGAGACGGAATGGATCACCGAGCCGGCGCACAAGAACAGAAGCGCCTTGAAGAAGGCGTGGGTGAACAGGTGGAACACGCCGGCCCCGAAGGCCCCTGCCCCGAGCGCCGCGAACATGTAGCCGAGCTGCGAGCAGGTGGAATAGGCGATCACGCGTTTGATGTCGTTCTGCACCAGACCGATGGTCGCCGCGAAGAAGGCGGTGATCGAACCGATCAGAGTGACGAAGGTCAGCGCCGTCGGCGACAGTTCGAACAGCGGCGACATGCGGGCGACGAGGAAGACGCCGGCGGTCACCATGGTTGCCGCGTGGATAAGGGCGGAAACCGGCGTCGGACCTTCCATCGCGTCCGGCAGCCAGGTGTGCAGCAGGAACTGCGCCGACTTACCCATCGCGCCCATGAACAGAAGCAGGCAGACCGTGGTGATCGCGGTCGACACATCCATGCTCATGCCGAGGAAATGCAGAACGGATACATTGCCCTGCGCGGTCTGCAGCGTGACCTCGCCATTGGCGAGACGTTCGGCCGCCGAGAAGATCGGGTCGAAATTGATGGTGTGGGCAAGGAAGAACAGGCCGGCAATGCCAAGCAGGAAGCCGAAGTCGCCCACGCGGTTGACGATGAAGGCCTTCATCGCGGCCGCACTCGCCGATGGCTTCTTGTACCAGAAGCCGATCAGCAGATAGGAGGCAAGGCCGACGCCTTCCCAGCCGAAGAACATCTGCAGCAGGTTGTCGGAGGTGACCAGCGCCAGCATGGCGAAGGTGAACAGCGACAGATAGGCGAAGAAGCGCGGGCGATGCGGATCGTCATGCATGTAGCCCACCGAATAGAGGTGGACGAGACAGGAAACCGTGTTGACCACGACCAGCATCACCGCCGTCAGCGTGTCGACGCGAAGCTGCCACAGGACGTCGATGTCGCCGGAGGTGATCCAGCGCATGACCGGCACCTGAATGACGAAATCTTCCGCATGGGTCAGGAAGCCGACGGAAATGAACACATACCAGGACAGGACAGCCGCGACCGCCATCAGGGCGATCGTCACCCATTCGGTGGCCTTGGCGCCGATGCGGTTTCCGAAGAGGCCGGCGATGAGGAAGCCTACGAGCGGCAGGAAGACGATGAGTTTGTAGATCATCTGGAAATCAGCCCTTCATCACGTTGACGTCTTCGACCGCGATCGAGCCGCGGTTGCGATAGAACACCACCAGGATCGCCAGACCGATCGCGGCTTCGGCCGCCGCGACGGTCAGAATGAACAGCGCGAAGACCTGGCCGACCATATCGTTCAGGAACGAGGAGAACGCGACCATGTTGAGGTTGACCGAAAGCAGGATCAGCTCGATGGACATGAGAATGATGATGACGTTCTTCCGGTTCAGGAAGATGCCGAAGACACCAATCGTGAAGAGTATGGCACTGACCGTCAGGTAGTGGGAAAGTCCGATTTCCATTGCGTTGTCCTTAGATCCCGTATCCCTGCAAATTCTCGTTCTTATATGCCCTGGCCAGGCTTGACCTTGACAGTCTCGTGCGCGCTTTCAGGCGTGCGCGCAACCTGCTTGGCAATGTTCTGGCGCTTGACGTCCGGGCGATGCTTCAGCGTCAGCACGATCGCGCCGATCATGGCGACGAGCAGGATGAGGCCGGCCACCTGGAAGAAATAGGCGTAATGCGTGTAGATCACGTCGCCCAGCGCGCTCACGCTCGAGCGGTCGGCCGGTATCGGCATCGCCGTGTTGGCGGCGATATCGGTCGGAATGAAGCTGCCGCCGACGACCACGATCAGCTCCGCCAGAAGCACGATCCCGATCAGCGCACCCACCGGGGCGTAGTGCAGGATGCCGGACCTGAGCTCGGCGAAATCGATGTCGAGCATCATCACCACGAACAGGAACAACACCGCCACCGCGCCGACATAGACCACCAGCAGAAGAAGGCCGAGATATTCCGCGCCCGCCAGGATGAACAGCGCCGCCGCATTCACGAACACGACGATCAGGAACAGCACCGAATGAACGGGGTTCTTCGCCCAAATCACCATGAACGCCGACGCCACGGCGACGAACGCGAAAATATAGAAAAAAAGAGCATGGAGACCCATGATGGTGCCTTCTCTTCGTGGTCGCAGCGGCTCCCGCCGCTATCACATTTGTAAAAGCCCCGCCGCCGGATGCGGCAGGCCCTTCATTTCAGATCTATCGAACCGCCGGGCGAAATCCCCCCGCCCGGCCTCTCCTTACCGGTAAGGCGCATCCATCGCGATATTCTTCGCGATTTCGCGTTCCCACCGGTCGCCATTGGCGAGCAGTCGTTCCTTGTCGTAGTACAGCTCCTCGCGCGTCTCGGTGGCGAACTCGAAATTCGGCCCCTCGACGATCGCTTCCACCGGACATGCCTCCTGGCAGAAGCCGCAATAGATGCACTTCACCATATCGATATCGTAGCGCACCGTGCGGCGCGTGCCGTCATTGCGGCGCGGACCGGCCTCGATGGTGATCGCCTGCGCGGGACAGATCGCCTCGCACAGCTTGCAGGCGATGCAGCGCTCCTCGCCGTTCGGATAACGGCGCAGCGCATGCTCGCCGCGAAAGCGCGGGCTCACCGGCCCCTTTTCGAACGGGTAGTTCACCGTCGACTTCGGCGAGAAGAAGTAGCGCATCGTCAGAAAGAACGCACCGACGAACTCCTTCAGGAAGAGCGCGTTGAATGCCTGAGCGACAGAACCCATTTCACAATCTCCATTGCGGTGTTGCGAAAAACACCTGCATCAGCCGACCCAGCCGGTCAGTTTGACGACGAAAGCAACGATCACGACCATGGCGAGCGACAGCGGAAGGAAGACCTTCCAGCCGAGACGCATCAGCTGGTCGTAGCGGTAGCGCGGCACGAAGGCCTTGACCATGGCGAACATGAAAAAGCACAGGCACAGCTTGATCAGGAACCAGATGACGCCGGGAATCCAGTTCAGAACCGCGACATCCAGGATCGGCAGCCAGCCGCCGAGGAACAGCGTGGTCGTCAGCGCGCACATCAGCACGATCGCGGCATATTCGCCGAGCATGAACATCATGTACGGGGTCGAGCCGTATTCGACCATGAAGCCGGCAACCAGCTCCGATTCCGCTTCCGGAAGATCGAAGGGCGGACGGTTGGTCTCGGCCAGCGCCGAAATGAAGAACACGATGAACATCGGGAACAACGCCAGCCAGTTCCAGTCCAGGAAGGACGGCGGCAGGCCAAGCATGGTGCCGAGGCCGGTTTCCTGCGCGAACACGATATCAGAAAGGTTCAGCGAGCCGACCGTCAGCAGCACGGTGACGATCACGAGGCCGATCGAGACTTCGTAGGACACCATCTGCGCTGCCGAACGCAGCGAGCCAAGGAAGGCGTATTTCGAGTTCGAGGCCCAGCCGCCCATGATCACGCCGTAAACCTCAAGCGAGGAAATAGCGAAGATATAGAGAATGCCGATATTGATATTGGCGATCACCCAGCCCTCGGCAACCGGCATCACCGCCCAGGTGGCAAGTGCGAGCGTGACCGAGATCAGCGGCGCCAGCAGGAACACGACCTTGTCCGAGCTTGCCGGGATCACCGGTTCCTTGAACACGAATTTCAGAAGGTCGGCGAAGGACTGCATCAGCCCGAAGGGACCGACAACGTTCGGGCCCCGCCGCATCTGCACCGCCGCCCAGATCTTGCGGTCGGCGAGCAGGATGAAGGCGATGCCGACCAGCAGCAGAACCAGAAGCAGCAGAGACTGGCCGATCATGATCAGCGCGGGCCAGAGATACGTCCAGAAAAAAGAATCCATTGCTCCGTCCTTACTCCGCTGCCGCCTGGAAATTATTGCGCGCCAGCGCCGAGCATTCGGCCATAACGGCAGACGCCCGGGCAATCGGGTTGGTCAGGTAGAAATCGGTGACCGGCGATACGAAACCGGAATCACCAAGGTCCCCACCTTTGCCGGCCAGCGTTTCGATGGCGTTGATATCAGCGTCAGCGATCTCGTCAAGCGCGGCGAGGTGCGGAAATTCGCCATAAAGGGCTGCACGCAGCGCGCCGAGCGAGTCGTAGGGCAGCGCCTTGCCGAAAACGCCAGACAGCGCGCGGATGATCGCCCAGTCCTCGCGGGCGTCGCCCGGGGCAAAGCCTGCGCGGTTGGTCATCTGCACCCGGCCTTCGAGATTGACGTAGGTGCCGGACTTTTCGGTGTAGGTCGCGGCCGGCAGAACGACATCGGCGTTCATCGCGCCGGCATCGCCATGGCTGCCGATATAGACGGTGAAGCCGGCCTTCTTGGCGGAGAAATCGAGTTCGTCCGCGCCGAGCAGGAACAGCACGTCCATATCGGAGAGCATCGAAGCGGTATCGGCAGCGCCCTCGCCCGGCACGAAGCCGATATCGAGACCGCCGACGCGCGAGGCCGCCGTGTGCAGCACGGCAAAGCCGTTCCAATCGGCTGTGACGGCGCCGATGTCCTTTGCGATCGCCGCAGCCTTGGAGAGAACCGCCGCGCCATCTGCGCGGGCAAGCGCGCCAGGACCGACCAGCACGATCGGACGTTCGGCCTTTTTCAGCACCTCCATGAAATCGCTGGAGGCCAGATCGGCAAGCGAGGACGGGCCCGCGCCGAGATAGCTCACGGGATAACGCAGATCGGCATTCTCGCCGATCACGCCGATCGGGAAATTGCCCTTGCGCGAACGCTTGCGGATGCGGGCGTTCAGCACCGAAGCCTCGAAGCGCGGATTGGAGCCGATGATCAGCAGCGCATCGGCATTCTCGATACCCTCGATGGTCGGGTTGAAGATGTAGCCCGCACGGCCGGCGGACGGGTCGAGCGCTGCGCCATCCTGGCGACAATCGATATTGGCCGAGCCGAGCGAGGCCATCAGGCCCTTCAGCGCATACATTTCCTCTACGGCAGCCAGATCGCCGGCAATTGCGCCGATCTTCTCGCCCTTAGTGGCATCGACCTTGGCCTTGATCGCGGCAAAGGCATCTGCCCAGCTTGCGGGCTGAAGCCGACCACCCTGGCGGATATAGGGCTTGTCGATGCGCTGGGTGCGCAGACCGTCCCAGATGAACCGGGTCTTGTCGGAAATCCACTCCTCGTTCACCTGCTCGTTGATGCGCGGCATGATGCGCATCACTTCGCGGCCACGGGTATCAACGCGGATCGCGGAACCGACGGCATCCATGACGTCGATCGATTCGGTCTTGTTCAGCTCCCACGGACGGGCAGTAAAGGCGAAAGGCTTGGAGGTGAGCGCGCCGACCGGGCAGAGGTCGACGACATTGCCCTGAAGCTCGGACGTCATCGCGCGCTCGAGATAGGTGGTGATCTCGGCATCCTCGCCGCGGCCGATCAGGCCAAGCTCGGAAATGCCGGCAACCTCGGTGGTGAAGCGGACGCAGCGCGTGCAGTGGATGCAGCGGTTCATCACGGTCTTGACCAGCGGGCCGATATACTTGTCCTCGACGGCGCGCTTGTCCTCGCGGTAGCGCGATGAGTCGATGCCGAAGGCCATCGCCTGGTCCTGCAGGTCGCATTCGCCGCCCTGGTCGCAGATCGGGCAATCAAGCGGATGGTTGATGAGCAGGAACTCCATCACCCCTTCGCGTGCCTTCTTGACCATCGGCGTCTTGGTGAAGATTTCCGGCAGGGAGCCATCCGGCCCGCCGCGGATATCCTTCACGCCCATGGCGCAGGAAGCGGCCGGCTTCGGCGGTCCGCCCTTCACCTGAATGAGGCACATGCGGCAGTTGCCGGCAATCGACAGCCGCTCGTGAAAGCAGAAGCGCGGGATTTCAGCACCCGCCGCCTCCGCCGCCTGCAGCAGCGTGTAGTGGTCGGGAACCTCGATTTCCTTGCCGTCTACAATCAGATTTACCATATCCGTTCTTCCCGCTTCGCCGAGGACCTCGAAGAGACCGCCGGCATTTTATTCTCGATTGCGTCCGCCCGCTCCGGGCTCCGCCTCAAGCCTTGTGTTCTTTCCACAGCGCCAGCATTGCGCCGACATCCACGCCGTCAATCGTCATGCCGTGCAACCGGCATTCACTGATCGAGACACCCGAGAGGTTGGCATCCGTCACCGTCATGCCGGAAAGGTTCGCGTCCGTGACTGCCATGCCGGAGAAGTTGGCATTGCTTACCTTCCAGCCCGACATGTTCACGTTGTGAAATTTCGAACCAGACAGATCCACATCATCAAACGCCGAGCCCGCTAGGCAGCTCTTGCTGGCATCGATGCGATCAACCTGGTCATGAAATTTCATAACCTTACTCCGCCGCTTCCATCACCGCGCCTTCAGACGTGGCGTTGGCCGTGTACTGGTCGATCCGCTTTTCGATTTCCGGACGGAAATTGCGGATCAGGCCCTGGATCGGCCACGCCGCCGCATCGCCGAGCGCGCAGATCGTGTGGCCTTCCACCTGCTTGGTGACGTCGAACAGCATGTCGATCTCGCGCTTCTGGGCGTTGCCCGTCACCATGCGCTCCATCACCCGCCACATCCAACCAGTGCCCTCGCGGCACGGCGTGCACTGGCCGCAGCTTTCATGCTTGAAGAAGGCCGAAAGCCGTGCGATCGCCGCGATGATGTCGGTCGACTTGTCCATCACGATCGCGCCGCCCGTGCCGAAGGACGACTTCACCTCGCGCAGGCCGTCAAAGTCGAGCTGGACGTCGATCATGTCCTCAGCCTTGACCACCGGGCAGGATGCGCCGCCGGGGATAACCGCCAGAAGATTGTCCCAGCCGCCGCGAATGCCGCCGCAATGCTTCTCGATAAGCTCCCGGAAGGTGATGCCCATCGATTCCTCGACCACGCAGGGCCGGTTCACATGGCCGGAAACCATGAACAGCTTGGTGCCGACATTGTTGGGACGACCAAAAGAGGAGAACCAGCTCGCGCCGCGCCGCAGAATGGTCGGCGCAACCGCGATCGATTCGACGTTGTTGACCGTGGTCGGCAGGCCGTAAAGGCCCATGTTTGCCGGGAATGGCGGCTTCAGCCGCGGCTGGCCCTTCTTGCCTTCCAGGCTTTCCAGAAGTGCTGTTTCCTCGCCGCAGATATAGGCGCCCGCGCCGTGATGGACGATGATGTCCATGTCCCAGCCGCACTTGTTGTCCTTGCCGAGAAGGCCGGCGTCATAGCACTCGTCGATCGCCGCCTGCAGCGCCTCGCGCTCGCGGATGAACTCGCCGCGCACATAGATATAGGCGGTATGCGCGCCCATGGCGCAGCCGGCGATCAGGCAGCCCTCGATCAGGTGATGCGGGTCGTTGCGCAGGATTTCGCGGTCCTTGCAGGTGCCGGGCTCGGATTCGTCAGCATTCACAACGAGATAATGCGGACGGTCATCCTTCGGCATGAACGACCATTTGAGGCCGGTGGGGAAGCCAGCGCCGCCACGGCCGCGCAGACCCGAATCCTTCATCTCCTGGACGATCCAATCGCGGCCCTTGTCGATGATGCCTTTGGTATTATCCCACAGCCCGCGCGACATCGCGCCCTTCAGGGACTTGTCCCTGTGGCCGTAGAGATTGGTGAAGATGCGATCTTTATCCTTTAACATGCTTCACTCCTACCGCGCTGTTCTGCCGAATACTTTTTCGTATTCCTCGATGCCGCCCTTGGCCAGAACGCCGGCCTGGCGCACCCATTCGTCGCGCTCGATGCGACCGCCGAGCTTCAGCGAATCATTGACCCAGGCGCATTCGCCGGGGGTCCAGGCCGCAATCTGCTCGAACTTGTAGATGCCGATATCGTTGAGAAGCCCCGCGATCTTGGGGCCGACGCCGGACATCAGCGTCAGGTCGTCGGCGTCGTCGGGTTTCTGGTCGACGGCCGGCGGACGATCGCCCTTGGCGCCGTCGATCGCTTCCTTCGAGCCCGCGCCCTCGCCGGTGGCGTCGGTATCTTCGGATTCGAGCGCGCCCTCGCCTTCCTCGGTCAGCGAGGTAAAGCCGCCTTCGGGCGCGGAAAGCCAGCGGTCGATCTGCGGACCGGGCTTGATCTCGGAGCCGCGGCCAGCCTCGAACGCGTCGATGATCTCTTCCATGCGTTCGGGCGTCAGGTCTTCATAGACGTCCTTGAAGATCATGACCATCGGCGCGTTGGCGCAGGCGCCTAGGCATTCGACCTCTTCCCACGACATCGTGCCGTCGGCATTGGTCTCATGGGCCTTGGCGTTGATCTTCTTCTTGCAGACATTAATCAGGTCGCCAGCGCCGCGCAGCATGCAGGGCGTGGTGCCGCAAACCTGGATATGCGCGTTGGTGCCGACCGGCTTCAGCTGGAACTGGGTATAGAACGTCGCCACTTCCAGAACGCGGATCAGCGGCATGGCCAGCATGTCGGCGACCTTTTCGATCGCGGCGCGGGTCACCCAGCCTTCCTGGTCCTGCGCCCGCATCAGAAGCGGGATCACGGCGGATTGCTGGCGGCCTTCCGGGTATTTCCGGATCGTGGCTTCGGCCCAGGCCGCGTTCTCGTCTGAAAACGCAAAGGCGGCGGGCTGGACATTCTCATCGGCTAATCGACGAACGGACATGCTTTCTTACACCTCTTCGGAGGTTGTCATCACGGCTTCCGCATATCCCACGTTCTGCCGCCGGTCTGCAACCGGCGCGGGACAGTCGGAAACGAATACTGCACTCTTTACGACCGCAAGCGTCACCGGTCCACCTCGCCGAACACGATGTCGAGCGTGCCGATAATGGCGGTGACGTCGGCAAGCTGGTGACCCTTGGAAATGAAGTCCATAGCCGACAAATGGGCAAAGCCCGGCGCGCGGATCTTGCAGCGATAGGGCCGGTTGGTGCCATCGGAGACGAGATAGACACCGAATTCGCCCTTGGGGGCTTCAACCGCGGCATAAACCTCGCCCTCGGGCACATGATAGCCCTCGGTATAGAGCTTGAAGTGGTGGATCAGCGCTTCCATCGAGCGCTTCATCTGCGCGCGCTTCGGCGGAACCACCTTGCCGTCCATCGAATTGAACGGACCGGTCTTGGCATCGCCCAGCAGCCGCTCGACGCACTGCTTCATGATCTTGACCGATTCGCGCATCTCGTTGATGCGCACGATCCAGCGGTCATAACAGTCGCCATTCTTGCCGACGACGACATCGAAATCGAGATCGGAATAACATTCGTAAGGTTGCGCTCGGCGCAAATCCCAGGCTGCACCACAACCACGCACCATAACGCCGGAAAAGCCCCAGGCAAAAGCGTCCTCAAGCGAGAGAACGCCGATATCGACATTGCGCTGCTTGAAAATGCGGTTGCCGGCCAGCAGTGCCTCAAGGTCGTTCAGCTTTTGCGGGTATTGCTCGCACCACTTGCCGATATCCTCGACCAGTTCGGGCGGCAAATCCTGATGAACACCGCCGGGGCGGAAATAGGCAGCATGCATGCGCGCGCCACAGGCGCGCTCATAAAACACCATCAGTTTTTCACGTTCCTCGAAGCCCCAGAGCGGAGGCGTCAAGGCACCGACATCCATGGCGGAGGTCGTCGTGTTCATAAGATGATTGAGGATGCGGCCGATCTCGGAGAACAGCACACGGATCAACTGACCGCGAATCGGGATCTCGACCTCGAGCAGCTTTTCCACGGCAAGCGCGAAAGCGTGCTCCTGGTTCATCGGCGCGACGTAATCGAGCCGGTCGAAATAAGGCACCGCCTGAAGATAGGTCTTCGTCTCGATCAGCTTTTCGGTACCGCGGTGAAGCAAGCCGATATGCGGGTCAACGCGCTCCACGATTTCGCCGTCAAGCTCCAGCACCAGTCGCAATACACCGTGCGCCGAGGGGTGCTCGGGCCCGAAGTTGATCGTGAAGTTGCGGACATTATGTTCAGTCATGCCGATCAATCCTGTTGCGACGCAATCGCCGCGAAAAACGCCGCGGACGTCATCTTCTTGGTATCGTTGGCGAAGGCGTAGTTATCCGGCTTCTCGTCGATGAAAATCTCGCTTGCGAAACGAAAGCTGCCCGGCTCATCGAAAGCCTGGGACGAAACGACGGTATCCGAGCCATCCTGCATGCGCCAGAACAGCGTCGAGCCGCAGGTGCTGCAGAAAACCCGCTCGCCATACTCAGAGGACTTGTAGACCCCGAGGGCGGGCTCGCCTTCCACCTCGACGCTCCGGCCGCACTCTACGCCGAGGAAACCGGCCCCGCCGGTCCAGCGACGGCAAAGCCCGCAATGGCATGCACCCATTTCGTGACCCTTCGGAACGGCCGAAAACCGAACCGCGCCACAGATACAGCCGCCTTTCATACGATCAGCCATCACCTGCTCCTCAGTTCGCCTTTTCGTCGCCGGGCAGAACGTAATCGGGCCCTTCCCATGGCGACAGGAAATCGAAGCTGCGGTATTCCTGGCGGAGTTCGACGGGTTCGTAGATCACGCGCTTGGCTTCCTCGTCATAGCGCAGCTCGACGAAACCGGTGGTCGGGAAATCCTTGCGCAGCGGGTGGCCCTCGAAACCGTAATCGGTGAGGATCCGGCGCAGGTCCGGATGACCGCCGAACGGAATGCCGTACATGTCCCAGGTTTCGCGCTCGAACCAGTCGGCGCCGGGGAAGATCGGCGTGATCGAAGGCACGACCTCGTCTTCGCCCACTTCCAGCTTGATGCGGATACGCGCGTTCTGAGTCGGCGACAGCAGGTGATAGACAACATCGAAGCGCTTCTCGCGCGTCGGCCAGTCCACACCGCAGACATCAATGATGCAGACAAAGGCGCACTGGCCATCATCGCGCAGGAACTTGGCGACATCGACAATGCTCTCGGGCGTCGTCATCACCGTCAGTTCTTCATGCGCGAACACGATATCCGAAACGCCCTCGCAGGCTTCGCGGATATGGGCGCCGAGATCGTTCAAAGCTTCGCTCATAATAGTCTCCCGCCGCTATCGCTCGATCGTTCCGGTGCGCCGGATCTTCTTTTGCAGAAGAAGCACGCCGTAAAGCAGCGCCTCGGCGGTGGGCGGACAGCCCGGCACGTAGATATCGACCGGGACGACGCGGTCGCAGCCGCGCACGACGGAGTAGGAATAATGATAATAGCCGCCGCCATTGGCGCAGGAGCCCATCGAGATGACATAGCGCGGCTCGGGCATCTGGTCGTAGACCTTGCGCAGCGCAGGCGCCATCTTGTTGGTCAGCGTGCCGGCGACGATCATGACGTCGGACTGGCGAGGCGAGGCGCGCGGGGCGAAGCCGAAGCGTTCGCAGTCATAACGCGGCATCGACATCTGCATCATCTCGACGGCGCAGCAGGCAAGACCGAACTGCATCCACATCAGCGAACCGGTGCGCGCCCAGGTGATAAGCTGGGCCGACGAGGTGACCAGAAAGCCCTTGTCGGCGAGCTCGTTGTTGATCTCGCCGAAGAAACGGTCATCAGCGCCGACCGGCTTGTTGGTCATCGGATCGACGACGCCCCGCGGCACGGGGGCGACGAATGTCTCGTTGCTCACTCCCATTCCAGCGCTCCTTTCTTCCATTCATAGATGAAGCCGATGGTCAGCACGGCCAGGAACACCATCATCGACCAGAAACCGAACCAGCCGATATCGCCGAAGGATGCCGCCCAGGGAAACAGGAAGGCCACCTCGAGATCGAAGATGATGAACAGGATTGCCACGAGATAGAAGCGGATGTCGAACTTCATGCGCGCATCGTCGAAAGCGTTGAAGCCGCACTCGTATGCGGACAGCTTTTCCGCATCGGGCGCCTTGAAGGCCAGCGCGAAGGGCGCGACCATCAGGGCCAGCCCGATGATGAGACAGATAGCGATAAAGATGACGATCGGAATATAGGAACTGAGGACTTCAGCCATATAAAACACCCTTGCCGTTTTGAGGCGCCCGGGTCAGCGCACCCGCAGGATAAACCGCGAGACCGAAAATTGATAGATGTCGGGGTCGTGACTAGCGCAGCCGGCGCGCTCGCGCAAGACATTCAAACCCTTTTCGTCGCGCTGCAACAAAGTTTCAACCGCCTGCCCTGATAAGCGGCGGGCCCGGCAGGCAAAGGCTGCGGCAAATTGTTGCGGTTGTCATCCATTTTGGAAAGAAGCGCGAAACGCGCAACGACGTCCGAAACGAAGAATCGCGCCAATGCGAGGCTATGACAACAAGCCGCGCTGCAAGCGCAAATTTCGGACCATCCTAGGAGAAGAAGAATGGCGCGAGTGACGGGGCTCGAACCCGCGACCTCCGGCGTGACAGGCCGGCACTCTAACCAGCTGAGCTACACCCGCGCTTTGTGCCGTTTCAGTTTCGAACCGCTTGTTTTCGAAGCGCTTCGTCTGTCGGCGTGAGCGGCTGTTTAAGGGGGTCGCCTGAAAGTGTCAAGCAGCTTGTCACGCATTTCTGATTTTTTTGCGATCGCCGTCCGGGACCTGTGCGAAACCGGCAAAATGCCGCGCCGCAAGCCATCGCGAAAACGCTGGCAAAACAGGCTGAAACTGCTCATGAACCGGAAATTGCGTGACGAACACCCTTCCGTCCCCACCTGCGCCAGCGCGGCCCCTCCCCTCAACAAGCCTGGATGCCCAAGAAGCCAAAAGGGGCGGAGAGGCTGCTCCCGCCGGGTTTTGCATCAAGCTTTGCGCCGGGCGCGAAAAAAATGACAAAAACCGTCGAAACCCTCTTGCGGTTTTGCCGCGATCCGCATATTTCACGCCTCACCAACGCGGTCGGGCGATTAGCTCAGTTGGTAGAGCGCCTCGTTTACACCGAGGATGTCGGGAGTTCGAGTCTCTCATCGCCCACCATTCTTCTTCTTTTCCATGTAGTTTCAGATCAGTGTCGTTGAGTCCGTTGCGTGCCGCTCAACGTTTCGGCGGTGATTCAATCAGCGTAACGCTTCTGATTCCCTTGCGTTTTTGACGTTCCGCAAAACTGCGCTGGCGAAATCCGCCGGAGAATTGCGTCTGGCAAGCAAAGATCCAGACCCCGCTTGGCCACCCAAGTGCACTATAAACGTTTTAAACTGAAAATCCGCTTCGATATTTGACCTTCCGGTCAAAAAAACCAGAAGAATCCTTCGTTTACCATATCATACTTCCGCGTTTTATATTGCCTGCAACAGAAAACCATAATAAACTCCACAGCGGAGGATCACTATTATGGCACACTATAAATGCAGTGATTGCATGATGGTGCAGAACACCGGTCGCGTTTGCCGGCGTTGCGGGAGCTATAGTCTTTCTGCGCTTGAAACCCATGGTGGCGCTGTCACGGAACGCGAGCGCAACACCCAGGTGCCCGCTGCAGCATCGTCCAACATGCCCGTATGGCTGTCATTTTTCGGAATAGCGGTTCTGACGTCCTATTTGCTGCTTTTCCACGTGTGACGCCGGGCGCGCGCCGCATGCCACCTCCGCCGCAGGGAAATCCGGGGCGGAGTGGCAGCGCTTTGGTCGTTTGGTCAGCAGGCTTCTGGCCCGAGTCGAAGTGTCGGCGAGAAAGTGGAATCCGGCTTTTCGGTCAAGCTGTGCTTCAGAGCTCGACGATCCGACCCGCCAGAAGAGGCGATACGCGGCTGCGGGCCATGGCCGCTGCGTGTGATGATGCCAAGTCTGAGGCAATCGTGATCGGCCCGCGCTTCGGCTGCACATAGGCGGCCACGGCCACACGCTCAGCCCGCAGAGGTTCGAAGCCGGGTCGCGCCCTCAGGCGCCCCGCGGGCGTCGGCGCGGCAGGGTATGATGGCCTCAGGCCGTACGGCTCTTCGCGCCGTCGGAAAACAGCGAACGGCCGTTCTGGTCGATGATCTGCTTGCCCTTGCGGAAGGTCCACTCGATCGCCTCATCCTGGGAGGAAAACAGGTCGGCGCGGATGAAGGTCCGCGTCAGGGTCTCGTCATTCACCTCTTTTTCGATTCGGCCCTGAAGGCGATACTGCGCCCCCTCCTTCACCGGTTCGGCGAAGATGATGCAGTCCTCATGGACGATCGATTTCACCGCCTGCTCGTTCTCGCGCCCCTCGCCGCCTCCGCCGCCTGAAAACAGTGAGCCGATCCGAGAAAAAAACGATGCCATCTTCAAAACTCCTTTTTTGTCTTTCTAGCCGATCGGCGATTGTCGCGCCAGCACTGCCCGTCAGATGATCAGGTTCGCCAGAATCTCATTCTCGGTAATATCCTGATATTTCAAACCGTTATTCGCGAGGTTCTCAAACAGGACATGAAAATTTTCCGGCCGCGAAGTTTCGATGCCGATCAGGATCGAGCCGAAATTGCGCGCCGATTTTTTCAGATATTCGAACCGCGCGATATCGTCGTCCGGCCCGAGCAGGCCGAGGAAATCCTTCAACGCGCCGGGGCGCTGCGGTAGGCGCAGGACCAGATATTTCTTCAGCCCCGAATAGCGCATCGCGCGTTCCTTCACGTCCGGCAGCCGGTCGAAATCGAAATTGCCGCCGGACACGAGCACCACGATCTTCCGGCCGCGGACCTTTTCGGCCGGCAGACGGGAAAGCGCGGTCAGCGCCAGCGCGCCCGCCGGCTCCAGCACCACGCCCTCGACATTCAGCATCTCGGTCATGGTCACGCACAGCGCATTTTCCGGCACCGCGATTACCTGATCCGGCGAAAACCGCCTGAGCGCCTCGAAATTGGCGTCGCCAATGCGCGCGACGGCCGCGCCATCCACAAAATTGTCGACATCCTCGAGCGTCACGATCGCGCCGGCTTCAAGCGAGCGCTTCAGGCTTGGCGCGCCCTCCGGCTCGGCGAACAGATAGGCGTCATCCGGCAGGCGATCGGAGAAATAGCTTGCAACCCCCGCCGACAGCCCACCGCCGCCGACCGGCATCACGATCAGATCGGGCAGGCCCTCGCCTTCCGGCCAGGCGTCCTCGATCTCGCTCGCCACCGTCGCCTGTCCCTCGATGATGTCTGGGTGGTCGAAGGGTGGCACCATGATGCCATCATGCTCGGCGGCAAATTTGCGGGCGGCCGAATAGCAGACGTCGAAAATATCGCCCACCAGTTCGATGCGGATGAAGCCCTCGCCGAAGGTGCGGGTCTTGTCGATCTTCTGCTGCGGCGTCGTGACCGGCATGAAGACCACGCCCTTGACGCCGAAATGCCGGCAGCTGAAGGCGAAGCCCTGGGCGTGATTGCCGGCCGAGGCGCAGACGAACACTTTCGAGGCTCCGTCGCCGCCCATCCGCTTGCGCATGAAATTGAAGGCGCCACGCAGCTTGTAGGAACGCACCGGCGACAGATCCTCGCGCTTCAGATAGATATCCGCGTCGTACTTCGCGCTGAGATGGGCGTTGCGCTGCAGCGGCGTCGCCTCGCACAGGTCTCTCAACGCCGTTTTGGCCGCTATAACGTTATCGCGCATTTCCTGCTTCCCATTGAGTTTGTCCTGTGACACCGCTATGGCATACAAACCGGGTCACGAAAAAGCCCGTATCTGACAAGAGAGTATGACAGGGAACTGACCCTTGAACGCCACGCTTCTGCGGTCTGCCTTCTATATCGCGGCGATTTGCGGCATTTATCTCGCAGCCGCGATGTTCGTTCCGGCCATGGTTGACCTCTATTACGCGAATGCCGACTGGCAGGTCTTCGCCCTTTGCGGCTTCATGGTCGGGGGCACCAGCGCGGTCACTGCGGTCGCCATGCGCGGCAATCCGCCGCCCTTCAGCCGCCGCCTCGGCTTCTTTCTGGTCAATCTGCTGTGGATGACCTTCGGCCTGATCGGCGCAATCCCGATCTATCTCGCAAGCGGTGAACTGACCTTTGCCCAGTCGCTGTTCGAATCGATCTCGGCGATCACGACCACGGGCTCCACGGTTCTGACGGGCCTCGATCAGGCAGCCCCCGGCCTTCTTCTGTGGCGCTCGCTGCTGCAATGGATGGGCGGCATCGGCATCGTCGCGCTCGGCCTGTTCATCCTGCCGTTTCTGAGAATCGGCGGCATGGCGTTCTTCAAGATGGAATCGTCGGATACCGGCGACAAGCCGTTCGCGCGCATGGCGAGTTTCACCCGGGCCTTTCTGGCGATCTATGTCGGCATCACGCTGTTATGCGCGATCTGCTACGGCTTCGCCGGCATGTCGCAGTTCGATGCCTTCAACCACGCGCTGACGACCGTGGCGACCGGCGGCTTTTCCACTCATGACGCCTCGTTCGGCTATTTCGACAGCCCGGCGCTCTTGTGGGTCTCGACCTTCTTCATGACGCTCTGCAGCCTGCCGTTCTCGATCCTGATCCTGTTCGTGGTGCGCGGCCGGCTCGATTCGCTGCGCGATCCGCAGATCATGCTGTTCCTGACCTATCTCTTCGTCGCGGTCTTTCTGCTCTCGCTCTATATCAGCCTCAACGACCGGATGGACTTCCTCGCCGCGCTGACGCAGTCGGCGTTCAACGTGTCGTCGATCCTGTCGACCACGGGCTACGCCAGCACCGACTATTCGCAATGGGGCGCCTTCGCGGTGGTGCTGGTGTTCTTTCTTACCTTCATGGGCGGCTGCTCGGGATCGACGGCGGGCGGCATAAAATCCTACCGCTTCCTGATCCTCTTCAACATGCTGAGGACCGGCATGAAGAAACTGATCTATCCGAACGCGGTCTACTCGATCCGCTACGGCCGGCTCAGCGTCGATTCGGAAACCCAGCGCGCGGTCTCGATGTTCTTCACCGCCTACATCCTTCTGTGGGCGTTCGGCAGTATGGCGATGTCGCTGCTCGGCTACGACCTGATCACCTCGACCACCGCCGTGCTCACCGCGCTTTCGAATGTCGGCCCCGGCCTTGGCGATATCATCGGGCCGGCGGGCAATTTCTCGACCTTCGCCGATCCGGAGCTCTGCCTGCTGGCGATCCTGATGCTGCTCGGCCGCCTCGAAATCCTGACCGTCATGGTGGTGCTGATGCCGATGTACTGGCGCAGCTGACGCCGGCGGACGGACCGGAAAAACCGAAAAACCATGTCGCCTCGCGCGGCAACATCGGTTATGGAACGCGAATGCCATCTGAAAAACCAAAGCGGGATGCTCACCTCTCATGACCCTTTCGAACAGCCAGGTCATCACCCCGGAACTGATCGCGGCCCACGGGCTGAAGCCGGATGAATACGAGCGGATATTGTCGCTGATCGGCCGCGAGCCGAGCTTCACCGAACTCGGCATCTTCTCCGCGATGTGGAACGAGCACTGCTCCTACAAATCCTCCAAGCGCTGGCTCAGAACACTGCCGACCACCGGCCGCCGCGTGATCCAGGGACCGGGCGAGAACGCCGGCGTGGTCGATATCGATGACGGCGACTGCGTGGTGTTCAAGATGGAGAGCCACAACCACCCCTCCTATATCGAGCCCTATCAGGGGGCGGCGACCGGCGTCGGCGGCATTCTGCGCGACATCTTCACCATGGGCGCGCGACCCGTTGCCGCCATGAACGCGCTGCGCTTCGGCGAACCCGACCACCCGAAAACGCGCCATCTCGTCTCCGGCGTGGTGGCCGGCGTCGGCGGCTATGGCAACTCCTTCGGTGTCCCCACCGTCGGCGGCGAGGTCGAGTTCGACGCCCGCTACAACGGCAACAATCTGGTGAACGCATTCGCGGCCGGCATCGCGAAATCCGATTCGATCTTCTATTCAGAGGCCAAGGGCGTCGGCCTGCCGGTCGTCTATCTCGGCGCCAAGACCGGTCGCGACGGCGTCGGCGGCGCGACCATGGCATCGGCCGAATTCGACGAAGATATCGAGGAGAAGCGCCCGACCGTGCAGGTCGGCGATCCCTTTACTGAAAAATGCCTGCTCGAAGCCTGCATGGAACTGATGCAGACCGGCGCGGTGATCGCGATCCAGGACATGGGCGCTGCCGGCCTCACCTGCTCGGCCGTGGAAATGGGCGCCAAGGGCAATCTCGGCATCGAGCTCGACCTCAACCGCGTGCCGGTGCGCGAGGAGAACATGACGGCCTACGAGATGATGCTCTCGGAAAGCCAGGAGCGCATGCTGATGGTGCTCGACCCCGAAAAGGAAGAGGTCGCCGAGGCGATCTTCCGCAAATGGGGTCTCGATTTCGCGATCGTCGGCAAGACCACGGACGATCTGCGCTTCCGCGTGTTCCACAATAACGAGGAAGTCGCCGACCTGCCGATCAAGGATCTCGGCGACCAGGCGCCGGAATACGATCGCCCGTGGCGTGAGCCCGATACCCGCGGCACCCTGCCCGCCCATCTGGTCGAGGCGCCCGCCGATTACAACGAAGCGCTGCTGAAGATCGTCGGCGGCCCGAACCAGTCGAGCCGGCGCTGGGTCTACGAGCAGTATGACACGCTGATCCAGGGCAATTCGCTGCAGCTTCCCGGCGGCGATGCCGGCGTGATCCGCGTCGATGGCCACCCGACCAAGGCGCTGGCGTTTTCCTGCGACGTGACCCCGCATTATGTCGAGGCCAACCCGTTCGAGGGCGGCAAGCAGGCGGTCGCCGAATGCTGGCGCAATATCACCGCGACCGGCGCGGAGCCGCTGGCGTCGACCGACAACCTCAATTTCGGCAATCCCGAGAAGCCCGAGATCATGGGACAGCTCGTCAAGGCGATCGAAGGCATCGGCGAGGCCTGCCGCGCGCTCGACTTCCCGATCGTCTCGGGCAATGTCTCGCTCTACAACGAGACCAATGGCGAGGCGATCCTGCCGACGCCGACCATCGGCGGCGTGGGCCTCCTTGCCGACTGGCGCAAGATGGCGCGGATCGGCTCGTTTTCCGAGGGCGACCAGGTGATTCTCATCGGCAATGACGGCGAGCATCTCGGCGCGTCGGCCTATATGCGCGACGTCCTCGGCCTCGTCGACGGCCCCGCGCCGGCGGTCGATCTCCATCTCGAGCGCCGTACCGGCGATTTCGTGCGCTCGGCGATCAACAATGGCCAGGTCACCGCCTGTCACGACATTTCGGCGGGCGGCCTTGCCGTCGCGCTTGCGGAAATGTGCATGGCCGCCGGCAAGGGCATGGAGATCAGCATCGCCCAGGCGCGCGGACTGGCCCACGCCCTGCTCTTTGGCGAGGATCAGGCGCGCTACGTCATCACCGTGCCGGCGGAATACGGCAATTTCGTCTGCGCCTCGGCGGAAGGCAGCGCGATCGCCTTCCGCAGGCTCGGGACCGTCAAGGGCGATGCGCTCGTGATCGACGAACTTGTTTCACTCCCTGTCGAGGAGTTGCGCACCGCCCACGAAATGTGGTTCCCTCGCTTCATGGCCGCTCCGGGCGGCGACAACCAGTCGGCATAAGACCGGCATCCATCGAGGAGCATTCAACATGGCGATGAGCGCGGGCGAAATCGAAGACATGATCAAGGCCGCCCTTCCCGACGCCAGCGTCACCATCCGGGACCTGGCCGGCGACGGCGACCATTTCGCGGCCGAAGTCGTATCGGAGAGCTTCCGGGGCAAGACAAGGGTGCAGCAGCACCAGATGGTCTATGACGCCCTGAAGGGCAATATGGGCGGCGTTCTGCACGCGCTGGCGCTGCAGACCTCCGCGCCGCAATAGAGGCGCGGCAACCATCCGGCTTTCGCTCAATTCCTCGCCTGGCGGGGTTGGCGAAAGTCAATCGATCGATTATATGCTGAAAGCAAATAAACGCTACGGACCTTGAACCCGTATGTGAAAGGATTGCACATGAGTGACATTCAGACTGCCATCAAAAGTGAAGTCGACAGCAATGATGTTGTGCTGTTCATGAAAGGAACGCCGCAGTTCCCGCAGTGTGGCTTCTCCGGACAGGTCGTCCAGATTCTCGACTATCTCGGCGTCGACTACAAGGGCGTCAACGTGCTGGCCGACGGCGACCTGCGCCAGGGCATCAAGGATTTCTCCAACTGGCCGACCATTCCGCAGCTTTACGTCAAGGGCGAGTTCCTCGGCGGCTGCGACATCGTCAGGGAAATGTTCCAGGCCGGCGAGCTGCAGGAACATCTTTCCTCCAAGGGCGTGGCCGTTCGCGGCGCCGCTTGAGGCGATCCCGGCACACATAGCCGTATTCGGGCGCGTTTTTTTCGGCGCGCCCGCTCTGTGACCTCACAGAATTGACCGGGCGCCGCTATCGCGGCGCCTTCTTTTGCTTTCAGGAATAGTTGTTGTGACAGAAACATTAAAGACACCGGCTGAGATCGCCCGCAAGGCGCCCGGCAAGTGGGAACTCGTCGCCATGATGGCAGGGCTGATGGCGCTCAACGCGCTGGCCATCGACATCATGCTGCCCGGTTTGAAGCAGATCGGAAGCAGCCTCGGCGTCACCTCCGACAATGAGCATCAGTTCATCATCACCGCCTATGTGCTCGGTTTCGGCATTGCCCAGCTTGCCTATGGCCCGATCGCCGACCGCTTCGGCCGCAAGAAGCCGCTGCTCGTCGGTCTTGTGATCTATTTTATCGGCGCGGTGCTGTGCGCCTTCGTGCCGAGCTTTACCCTGATGCTTCTGGTCCGGTTCTGTCAGGGCCTTGGGGCCGCGGCCACCCGCGTCATTTCCGTGGCGGTAGTGCGCGACCTCCATGGCGGCCGCGCCATGGCCGAGATCATGTCGCTGATCATGATGGTGTTCATGCTCATCCCGATCCTCGCGCCATCGATCGGCCAGACGATCATGCTGTTCGGCGACTGGCATCTGGTGTTTGTGTTCCTGGCGCTTGCCGCATTCGGCAACTTTCTGTGGGTCACCTTCCGCCTGCCGGAAACGCAGCACCCGGAAGACGTCGTCGAACTGACGCCCAAGGCGGTGATCCACAGCGCGAAGACCGTGCTGACTAACCGCGTCGCGCTGTTCTACACGCTCGGCACGACCTTCATCATGGCCTGCATTTTCGGCTTCGTGAATTCGGCGCAGCAGGTCTATGTCGAGATCTACGGTCTGGGCACGCTGTTTCCGGTTGCCTTCGCCGGCATCGGCATCGTGATGGCGGCTTCCTCGCTGATCAACTCCCGCATCGTGGGCAAGATCGGCATGCGCAGGCTGTCGCACGGCGCGATGATCGGTTTCACGCTGACCAACGGCGTCTGGCTTCTGATCGATCTGATGTATGCGGGGGCGATGCCGTTCTGGCTGTTCTATGCCCTGTTCATGCTGGCATGGTTCCAGTTCGGCTGGATCGGACCCAACTTCAACGCGCTCGCCATGGAGCCCCTCGGCCACGTGGCCGGCGCCGCCTCATCGATCCTCGGCTTCGCCAGCACCGCGATTTCGGCGCTGCTCGGCGCCGCGATAGGCTACGCCTATAACGGCACGACCACGCCGATGATCGCAGGCTTCTTCGTCTTCGCCGCGGTCGCGCTCGGCTTCACGCTGATCGCGGAAAAGGGCAAGCTGTTCCAGCCCCACAACCCGGAAATCTGACGCAGACCACACCAAACGGAAAAAGGGCACCCTCTCGGCGCCCTTTTTCGTGACCGCTTTTCCCGTGAAATCCTCCTACCAGGGTATCCGGCCGTCGGTATCGAAGAAGCCGCCGTTCTCTTCTCCCTCCAGAGCGAAGCGGACCGGAATTTCCGCCCCTTCCTCGGGCGTCAGGTGGCCTGCGCCGCCATTTAGGTCTGTGTCCACGTATCCGGGACTGACGGAATTGACGACGATATTCGTGTCACGCAGTTCCTCACGCAACTGCACGGTCAGCATGTTCAGGGCCGCCTTTGAGGCGTTGTAGCCGATGAACTGCGCCTTGTAATACATCCAATCCGGAGTGCCGTTGAGCGTCAGCGAGCCGAGCGGACTCGACACATTGACGATCCGACCCTCGGGCGCTTTTCTCAACAAGGGCAGCATCGCCTGCGTGACCGCCAGGGTTCCGAAGAAGTTGACCTCCATTGTCTGCCGCACAGCGTCAAACGAGGCCGAGGACGGCGGAGCATCCGAGAAATCGAAGATGCCGGCATTGTTGACGAGAATGTCGAGGCGCCCGTATGTGGCATCGATCTCGGCAGCAGCGCGCGCGATGCTATCGCGGTTGGTCAGATCGAGTTGAATGGGCGTCACCGAGCCTTCCGTGATATTCCGCGCAGCCTTTTCGCCGCGTTCAGGGTTCCGCGATCCGAGGATAACCCGAACGCCGGCGCCGGCGAGTTGGCGGGCGATCTCGAACCCGATCCCCTTATTGGCTCCCGTGACGAGCGCGATCTTCTGGGTGTCCATAATGCAAATCCTTTCTTGCCTGTTCTGGCTGAGGCAAATATATGAAGGATCATTCAGTTTGAGGATTCGCATTTGCCCGCAGTCGCGCCACCATCGCTGAGACCCCGGAAGAAGCCGCGTCAGACGCGCGCGGCGGTCACCGTCGATGCCATCGTCGAAGCCAGTATTCAGCTTTTGGTGAGCGGCGGCGTAGCGCGGCTGACCACCACCCGCGTCGCAGAGCGCGCCGGCGTTTCGGTTGGCACCATGTATCAGTATTTTCCGCACAAGCAGGCGCTGATCTACGCGCTCAACGAACGCTATCTGGAAGCCTTGGCGATACGTCTCGAAGCCGTTTGCGAAAGCCACCACGGCAGCCGCCTCGGGGATATGTGCGAAGCGCTGATCGAGACCTATTTCCAGGCAAAGACAGAGCGCGCCGACGTGACCCGCGCGCTCTATGCCTCGGTCGTGGAGCTCGACAACGCGGCTCTGGTCGCCAATTTCGCCGACCGTGCCGATGCTTGTACCAAGGCCATGCTCGCAAGTGCGTCAGACGCCACGATCCCCGATCTGGAAACCGTCAACCTAGCCCTTCTCACGACAATCTTCGGCGCGGTCCGCAATGCTTTTGAGCGAAACCTCGACGCCAGCGAGATCGCCGCCCTGAAACGGCAGGTTATCGTGATGTGCCGCGCCTATCTTGAGGCCGTCGCCGGCGCGCCTAAAGCGTGAAGACCTTTTCCTTCAGTTCCATCCAGCTATCCCTGTCGGGCGCGCCGAGGAGGCCGCCGTCCAGATGGCTTGGCAGGTAGCGCGAGCCGTCATAACGGGCAATATAGCCGCCGGCTTCCTGGCCGATCAGCACGCCCGGAAGATGGTCCCAGGGCATCAGCTTGAAATAGGTGAAGAAATGCGACCCGCCGGAAGCAAAGGCGCGGTATTCGACGGCGGCAGCGCGATAGCTCGCGGCATAACGCACCTTCGCCATATTGCCGAGCAGGACCGTGCGGTTTTGCTGCGGCATGAAGGCGACCGAAGCGGTGCCCAGCATTTCTTCGAGCGGAACGGGCGCCGCCACCGACATCCGGCTTGATGAGCCGTCGGCGCGTTTCAGCCAGGCCCCGCCACCCTTCTCCGCGATCATGAAATCATCGCCCATCGGATCATAGATCAGGCCGGCGACGGTTTCGCCATTGGCAACGACAGCGGCCATGACACCGAAGGCGGAAATGCCATGGGCGAAATTGAACGTGCCGTCGATCGGGTCGACCACGACCGCCACATCGGCGTCCTTCAGCTTCGACAGCAGGTCGGGATCGGCGGCAACGCCTTCCTCACCGATGAACAGGGCCTCGGGCAGGATTTCGGCGATGCCGGCCTTGATCACGCGCTCGGCTGCGGTATCGGCGATGGTCACCAGATCGCTCGCCTCGGTCTTTTCGGCGACATCGCTTTCGCCAAGAGCGCGGAAACGGGGCAGGATTTCCTGCTTGGCGGCGCGGCGCATCAGCCCGGCGATGGCGTCGAGCGTTTCGGAAGTGATCGGCATTGTGGTAATTCCTGGCTGGAAAGATTGTTGCACCCGGTTAAACCATGACGCCCATGCAGGAGTCCATGCCGCAGGCGTTGACTTTCAGGCAAAAGCCGACTATCAGCGCGCCAACACTGAATTGATCGGTGTTCTAACCGACATGTCCCGTGGTTTTCCGGGCGCTTTTTTCCGCGAAAACCTGTCAGGCCCTTCGAAAGAGGGCGCCAAAGGAGGGCGTGTTTCCTTGGGCTCCCGGTGATACCGGTCCCGCTATGTTGAGATTAAGGAAATACGATGAGCAAGCGCGAATCGTCCAAGCATAAAATTGACCGCCGTATGGGCGAAAACATCTGGGGCCGTCCGAAGTCCCCGGTCAACCGTCGCGAATACGGCCCCGGCCAGCACGGCCAGCGCCGCAAGGGCAAGCTTTCCGACTTCGGCGTACAGCTGCGCGCCAAGCAGAAGCTGAAGGGCTATTACGGCGAACTGCGCGAAAAGCAGTTTCTCGCGATCTTCGAGGAAGCCAACCGCCGCAAGGGCGACACCGGTGAAAACCTGGTCGGCCTGCTCGAAAGCCGTCTCGACGCGATCGTCTACCGCGCCAAGTTCGTGCCGACCGTGTTTGCCGCCCGCCAGTTCGTCAACCACGGCCATGTCACCGTCAACGGCGTCAAGGTCAATGTTGGCTCCTATCGCTGCAAGCCCGGCGACGTGATCGAGGTGCGCGAGCGCTCCAAGCAGCTCGCAAGCGTTCTCGAGGCGACCCAGCTCGCCGAGCGTGACGTGCCGGACTACATCGACGCCGACCACAACAAGATGACGGCAACCTATGTACGGGTCCCGGCACTCGCCGACATCCCCTACCCGGTCATCATGGAACCGAACCTCGTGGTCGAGTTCTACTCGCGTTAATTCTCGCGCGACATCCCATGCGAAAAGCCGCCTCTCGGGGCGGCTTTTTTTATTGCCTGGAGCAAGTGGCCTCAGGCGACCTTCAGGACCGCCTCGGGCGCGGCAAGCTCGTAGCCGAGCGCGGCTGCCACGGCGGCGTTGGTCACCCGGCCGCGATGGACGTTAAGGCCGTTGCGCAGATGGCGATCCTCGGAAACCGCGGCGAGCCCCTTGTCGGCCAGCATCAGCCCGTAATGCAGCGTCGCATTGTTCAGCGCGGCAGCGGAGGTGATCGGCACCGCGCCTGGCATGTTGGCGACGCAGTAATGCACCACGCCGTCGACCACGAAGGTCGGATCGGAATGGGTGGTGGCGTGCGAGGTCTCGAAACAGCCGCCCTGATCGATCGCGACATCGACCATGACCGCGCCGGTCTTCATGCCTGGCAGCATTTCGCGGGTGACGAGCTTGGGCGCGGCAGCCCCCGGCACCAGAACAGCGCCGATGACGAGATCAGCGGCGAAAATCTCGTTCTCAAGCGCTTCCGTGGTCGAGTACAGCGTCTTGACCCGGCCGCGGAACAGCTCGTCCAGCACGCGCAGGCGCGGCAGCGAGCGGTCGAGGATCGTGACCTCAGCGCCAAGCCCCGTCGCCATCAGGCTCGCATGCAGGCCGACGACGCCGCCGCCGATCACCACCACCTTGCCGGGCTGAACGCCCGGAACGCCGCCCAGCAGCACGCCAAGCCCGCCATTGGCCTTCTGTAGCGCGGTGGCACCAGCCTGGATCGAAAGCCTGCCCGCCACCTCGGACATCGGGGCCAGAAGCGGCAGCCCGCCGCGCTCGTCGGTCACGGTCTCATAGGCAATCGCGGTGACGCCGGAGGCGAGAAGCCCCTCGGTCTGCGCCGGATCGGGCGCGAGATGCAGATAGGCATAGAGCAACTGGCCTTCCCTGAGCTGCGCCCATTCGGAAGGCTGCGGTTCCTTGACCTTGACGACCATATCCGCTCTGGCGAACACAGTGGCGGCATCCGGCACAATCGTCGCGCCCGCAGCGCGATAGGCATCATCGCCCGCGCCGATGCCGGCACCCGCGCCGGTCTCGACGATAACCTGGTGACCATGCGCCACATATTCGCGCACCGATGCCGGGGTCAGGCCGACGCGGTATTCGTGATTCTTGATTTCCTTCGGACAGCCGACAAGCATTTTCGATCTCCTCGCTCCAATCGATACAACCTGACCGGGATTGAAACGCGAAATCGCAGCAATGTCCTTGCAAAGTTATCCTTGATTTTTCGCTTTTTTCGTTTAATTTTCGAAAAAGAACAATAAAAATCGAAGGGTATTCGAACTATGGATATCGACGAGATTGATCGTGCGATCTTGAAGGCACTGCAGAAGAACGGCCGCATCACCAATGCGGACCTTGCGGAAACCGTCGGCCTGTCGCCATCCGCCTGTTCCAGACGGCTCGATATATTGGAAAAAAGCGGCGTGATCGAGGGCTATACCGCAAGAATCTCGCCCGAGGCGCTTGGCTACAAGATGGTGGCGATCGTGCAGATCTCGCTTTCCGGCCAGTTCGCCCGCACGCTTGCCGAGTTCGAGGAGGCGGTGAAGCGCTGCCCGAACATCATCGTCTGCTACATGGTCTCCGGCGTTTATGACTATACGCTGCGGGTGGCGGCCAAGGACCTGAAGGATTACGAGCGCATCCACCGCGACTGGCTGTCGGCGCTGCCGCATGTGGTGCAGATCAACTCGTCCTTTGCGCTGAGACCGATCATCGAACGGATCAATGTCGGGATCGACTAAGCTTTCGAGGGCTTTGCCAGCAGCAGCCAGTTCTCGCCCTCTGCCTTCCAGTCCTCGGCGGTGACGATCGCTTCACGCGCGGCTTCGTGAAAGCCCAGTTGATCGTAGAACCGGCGCGCGGGCGCATTGCCGTCGGAAACGATCAGGGCGAGATCGCGGCCGCCTGCCATCCGCGCCGCCCGCTCCATCAGCAATTTCCCGAGCCCGCGCCGGCGGTACTCCGCATAGGCCGCGAGCACGTGAATGTAATAGCTGCCCACTGCTTTCGCCTTCAGCGCCTTCAGTGGCTCGAACACCGCATGATCGGCCTCGCCGGTCGGCGTATCGCGCTCCAGCGGATAGGCCAGCAGCAGCGCCACGATGTCGGAGCCAAGGGTCGCGACCGTGCCGTTCTTCCAGTTGACGACCTGATCCTCGCGCCGGACGCTTTCGCGCCCGGCCTCCCACGGATCGCCCTCGCCGCCCTCAAGCCGCCCCCAGCGCCACAGCGGCAAGCCGTGATCGGCGATATTGATGAGCCGCACCATGTCTGGCGCATCCTCCGCCGTCGCCGCCCTGATCGTAAAACTGGAAACCAATCCACCCCTCCCCGTATTGACCTAAAGCTGGCTGCGCGCCTAGCCTGTCATTAAGCTTTCACAGACTTGCAATTCATTCCATGATCATTGTCAACCGCCGACGGCGCGAAGCCCGCGCCACAACACAAACGGAGCCGCCGATGTCCGCGCTTTTCGAACTGCAACCGATCTCCCGTCGCACGCTGCTGCGCGGCATGGCAACGGCCACCGCCATGGTCGCCCTCCATCCGTTCTCCGCCCGTGCCGCCGGCAACCAGGCGCATCTGCGGCTGATGGAAACCACCGACATCCACGTCAACGTGTTTCCCTATGACTATTACGCCGACAAGCCCAACGACACGATGGGCCTTGCCCGCACCGCCTCGATCATCGACTCCATCCGCGCCGAATCGACAAATTCCATGCTGATCGACAATGGCGACTTCCTGCAGGGCAATCCGATGGGCGATTACATCGCCTATGAGCGCGGCATGCAGGACGGCGACGTCCATCCGGTGATCAAGGCCATGAATGTGCTCGGCTATGATGTCGGCACGCTCGGCAATCACGAGTTCAATTACGGCCTCGACTTCATGCACAAGGTGCTCGCCGGCGCGAACTTCCCTTATGTCTGCGCCAACCTGACCACAGGCGCACTGGCCGATGACCCCACCAAGGACGACCTGATGGTCAGGCCCTACCTGATCCAGGAGCAGATGATCACCGATGGCGACGGCAACAAGAGCCCGGTGAAGATCGGCTTCATCGGCTTCGTACCGCCGCAGATCATGGTCTGGGACGAGAAGAACCTTTCCGGCAAGGCCAATACCCGCGATATCGTGGAAGCGGCCGAAGCCTGGGTGCCGGTGATGAAGGAAGAAGGCGCCGATATCATCGTGGCGCTGTCGCATTCCGGCATCGATGGCACCGGCCCCGCGCCGCTGATGGAAAACGCCTCGCTCTATCTCGCAGGCGTCGACGGCATAGACGCGGTGTTCACCGGCCACCAGCACCTCGTCTTCCCCGGCACGGATGATTTCGCCGGCATCGATGACGTCGATGTCGACAAGGGCACGCTCAAGGGCAAGCCGGCGGTAATGGCCGGCTTCTGGGGCTCGCATATGGGCCTTATCGACCTGCTGCTGGAAAAGGACGGCGAAAGCTGGAAAATCGTCGACTTCACCACCGAGGCGCGGCCGATCTACCACCGCACCGAGGACCGCAAGGTCATCGCCGATGTCGAAAGCGACGCGGCGGTGATCGCCGCTGCCGAGGCCGATCACGAGGCGACGCTCGAATACGTCCGCACCCCGGTCGGCAAGACCTCCGCGCCGCTGCAATCCTATTTCGCGCTGGTGGCCGATGACCCGTCCGTGCAGATCGTCTCCAAGGCGCAGACCTGGTACACGAAGGACATGCTGAAGGACACGGAATACCGGGACTTCCCCGTGCTTTCCGCCGCCGCCCCCTTCAAGGCCGGCGGTCGCGGCGGGCCGGATTACTATACCGAGGTTCCGGCCGGCGACATCGCCATCAAGAACGTCGCCGACCTCTACCTCTATCCCAACACCGCCCGCGCCGTGCTGATCAACGGCGCGCAGGTGCGCGAGTGGCTGGAAATGTCGGCGGGCATGTTCAACCAGGTGGAGCCCGGCGCGACCGACGCCCCGCTCCTGAACCCGGATTTCCCGTCCTACAATTTCGACGTCATCGACGGCGTGACCTACAAGATCGACCTGTCGAAGCCGGCGCGCTACGCCAAGGATGGCAGCCTCGCCAATCCGGACAGCCACCGCATCATCGACCTTGCCTATGACGGCAAGCCGATCGACCCCGAACAGCAATTCGTGGTGGCGACCAACAATTACCGCGCCGGCGGCGGCGGCAATTTCCCGGATATCAATTCGGACGTGATCGTGTTCGTCGGCCCCGATACCAACCGCGACGTGATCGTGCGCTACATCGTCGACCAGGGCACGATCAACCCGTCCGCCGATTTCAACTGGACCTTCGCCCCCATGCCCGACACCACCGCCACCTTCGAAACCGGCCCCCGCGCCGCGGAATACATCGCCGACGTGAAGGGCGCGAAGATCGAAACGGCGGGCGACGGCGAAAACGGGTTCGCGCTTTATCGGGTGGTGCTGTGATCGGTTGATTTTTTCAGAGGGAAATCACAGGGGCCGGCCTTCGGGCTGCTGACAAAGCCGCCCCACCCTCTTTCGTCACCCTCGGGCTTGTCCCGAGGGTCTAAGCACGCACCCGCGCGACAAGCGTTTCGGAAAAAAAGAAGAAAGAACAGCGCCTTACTGACCGCACACTCCGCTCGCATAGAGGGGTGATTGGATCCTCGGGTCAAGCCCGAGGATGACGCAGAATACAGGGAGACGTTTTTCAGCAGTCTGGGACTGGAGGCGATCTATGCTTGGCTTAGCGATGAAATCAGCCAGTCGAGTTCCCTGCGGGCAGATGAGAGCACGCTTGCGTAAGAACTGACGGTCGCCATGTCAGTCTCATATCTCTTGTCCATCGAAACTACAGAGCCCTTACCGATCATCAAAATCCTTATTGGACTCCTTGAGGTGATGGTACCCGACAACTCATCACGATAATGCTCCGCTTGAGCGATGTCGTTCCTAGAAATTGGGTGGTTGGGGCGCTTGAACTCAATCAGCAAATAGCTGTCAGCTAAATCCTGCGACAACAGAAGGTCGGGTCTTTTCGAGGCCTGCTCGCCCCTAAATTTCTTGTCACTATAGTTCTCGATGATCCTTCTCAGGGTAACGTTAGATGACATCAAAGCATATTGGCGACCGAGAACCCATAGATTTGTTTCAAAGGCCTTGTGGATGTCCTTTTCGAGCGTCGCTTCGTTATCTATAAGCTCCTGAAGGTAGTCTAGAAACTTCATTCGTCTGGTCGCTTGTGCAGCGATCCCAGAAAGCTCAAGCAATCCGAATTCCTCAAGCGCCTCTGCAAAGGAACCGACATCTGTGCGATCGGTCGAATTTATCCGCTCGAGCACGGCCCAGTAGGCGTCATGCTCCATAGCATCGAGCGCAACCTCCGCGATCGTCGCTATGCGTTCCTCGCTTTCACGATAGAATCGCTGCAAGATTCGATGGAGGGCTTCCTCAGCGTAGCGTCGACGGTGCTCTGGAAGGTCTTTAAGCCTAGCATCCAACTGCTTCTTCAACCGAGCCAACTGAAGGTTCATATCGCGAGAGTGGCTCTCCTTCAGACCTTTTTTGACGATCGATTTCACATGCGATTGGATTTGTTGGAAAGCCTTGCTGTTCTCAACCACCCCGCCCCAATCTGCAGTTACGAAATGGTCGTTACCCTCGACCTCAACCTCTCCGTAGACTCGTTGACAGAGTTTGATGGGAACTTCCTCATCATCATCTAGACCGAACATCATCGGCTTCCCGACGACCTTCCCGTCTACCTTCAGGACAATACCCGGTGACTTGGGAGCTTTCTTTCCGTCTGCAATTGTAAACTTCAAACGAACTGAACCGGCCTGTGTAAGAGTTTGCTCGACTTCCCGTGTTACGCCCGGAATATCATCGACCGATAACTGAGCCCCATTTACAAATACCTTGAAAGCATGTTCCCGACCGTATTCGTGCACGAGGATTTCTCGAAAACGATCGGGCGTTGGGAAATTCAAACGACTATCGAGCCCTGACAATGTAATTGTCGTGCCCGCATGAGCTTCGCCTGCATCATCTTCCACGAATGGTAGAGGCACAGCTTCTAGATCATTCTCATTCTCGGCAAGGACGAGCTTATCGATCGTTAGACTGCACTTCCGACCTCGGGCGACCGCCAGAACATCCATCCGGTTCGCCAACGATAAACCGGCAAATTTTCCGATGCCCTTGCGACCCTTGACCTTCCGCTTCAGCAACGGAGTCCGTTCACCTGTACGTGACCGCTTATCGCTGGCGATGTTCAGGTATTCGTTTCTCATTTCCAGCGGTGTCATTCCCGAACCATCGTCGCGCACAATAATCGGATCAGAGGACATAGGCGCTGGCAATGTAATCCAGACATTTTGGGCGTCGGCGTCCCATGCATTGTCAACCAGTTCTTTTAAGGCTGCTTCGCTCGAACGATATGTCTCACCCAGAAGTCTTGTCAGTCGTGTATTAACTGAAAAATGAATATCATCCACGAAAGGCTCTCCCGACCTGAATCTACTTCAGAGGTAGCAGAAGAATTACTATCTGTAACCTTCGTTAATTGGCGTCCACAGGAAACAGCGCAACGCGTTGCCCACTCTCAATTCGCGATCGGTCAACCTATACCATTGTGGCGAGCGGCATCGCCCAGACGATTATTTATATAGTCAACCCTAATACGGAAAGACTTACCCCACCCCGGCCTCTGCCCCCAAAAAAAACCTTACCCCTCCCTGATCATCTCCCACACAGCCGCTACCAGCTGCTTCAGATTATACGGCTTCGGCAGGAAGCCGAACTTGGCGTCGTCGGGCAGGTTTTTCGCAAACGCGTCGTCGGCGTAGCCGGAGACGAAGATGAATTTGAGGTCGGGATAGATGCGGCGGGCCTCGCGCAGAAGCGTCGGGCCGTCCATTTCCGGCATCACCACGTCGGACACGACAATATCGACAGCGCCTTCGAGCTTTTCCAGCACCTTCAGGGCGTGGACGCCGGTATCGGCCTCGTAGACGGTGAAGCCGCGCATTTCCAGCATGCGCTTGCCGGAGCGGCGCACCGCGTCCTCGTCTTCCACCAGAAGCACCACGGCGGACTGGCCGGTGAGGTCCATATCCTCCTCGCGCGGGGCCTCGTTGTCGCTCTCATTGCCCTCGCCGAAGGCGGCGGCGATCGGCTTGCCCTTGTGGTCCTTGGGCGCCTCCGCCATGTCCTTCTCGCCGGCGGCGCGCACGTGGCGCGGCAGCAGGATGATGAAGCGCGTGCCCTTGCCGACTTCGGAAACCGCATGCAGGAAGCCGCCCGATTGGGTGACGATGCCATAGACCATGGCAAGGCCAAGGCCAGTGCCCTTGCCGACATCCTTGGTGGTGAAGAACGGTTCGAAGATCTTGTCCAGCACTTCCGGCGGAATGCCCGTGCCGGTATCGGCGACCTCGACCATCACGAAGTCCTTCTCCGGCACCTCGCGCAGGCCGAGGCTCGCGACCTCCACCGCCGGCACGTTGCGGGTCGTCACCGTCAGCGTGCCGCCATCGGGCATGGCGTCGCGGGCGTTGACCGAGAGATTGGTGATCACCTGGCCAAACTGGCCGGGATCGGTCTTCACCGGCCACAGATTGCGGGCGAAATCGGTGGTGAGGCGGACATCCGAGCCGCCGGTCAGGCGCTCGATCATCATCCGATTGTCGCCGATGACGTCGTTGAGATCGACCACTTCCGGCCGCATGGTCTGCTGGCGCGAGAAGGCCAGCAATTGCCGCACGAGGCCCGAGGCGCGGTTGGCATTGCGCTTGATCTCGACAAGATCTGCGAATTCCGGATCGGAGGCGCGCGATTGCAGCAGGAGATGATCGGCCGAAAGCAGGATCGCGGTCAGCACATTGTTGAAATCATGGGCGATGCCGCCGGCAAGCGTGCCGACAGCATTCAGCTTCTGGGTGCGCGCCATCTGCGCCTCCAGCGATTTCTGTTCGCTGATTTCGATCACATAGATCAGCGCCTGTGCCTCCGGCGCGGAGCCGCTGGCGGCGTGGACGAAGAAGCGGAAGTGGCGGCTGTCATCGCTGAAGTGACGCGCCTCGAAGGGGGCGATGTCGCTCTGGCCCGCCGCTGCAGCCGCCAGCGCCTCGTCCAGCCGGGCGCGGTCATTGGCATCGATAAGCCCGCCCGCGCGGGTGCCCGTGCCGATATCCTCGCGCCGCACAAGGTCGGCGAACATGGTAAGAAAGCGGGTGTTGGTGGTGAGCAGCCTGCCATCGCGGTCAACGGTGGCGATTGCCATCGGCGTATCGTCGAAGAACCGGCCGGGGGCGGCATCGCCCGCACGCTCGTCGGCCTCGCGCCTGACGATCACGGTGCGGCTATCGCCCGCCCTGCCCTCGCGCCCGCCGACGGCCTCGTGAAGCATGACCACCGGCATGGTCTGTCCTGACGCAAGCTTCAGGTTGGCCTCGATCCGCTCGCTGACGCGCGCGCCGGGCTCGGGGTCGAGCGCGGTCAGAAGCGCCATGCCCTCACCGGTCGCCAGGTCGGAGAATTTCATCCGGCCGGCCACGAAGGCGGCGAGATCGACGCCGAGCCAGCCGGCGAGCGTGGCGTTCATATAGCTGACCTTGCCCTCGCTATCGGCCGCCACGAAGCCGACCGGGGCGTGGTCGAGATAATCGATCGCCTTCTGCAATTCGCGGAAATAGCGCTCCTGCTCCTGGCGCTCCTCGGTGATGTCGGAAATCTGCCAGATGTGGAAATTGCGGGTGGTCGCGCGGCTGTCGGTGACGGGGAAGAAGCGGGCGCGCAGGCGATACCAGCGCGGGCCCTCGCCGTTCGCAAGCGGCTTGACGAGGCGGAACTCCTCCTGCCCGTCGCGGCCGGCGCGCACCGCCTGGCTGAGGCGATAAAGCACTTCCGAGCTCTCCGGCTCCTCCGAAAGCAGGGTATCAAGCGTTGCAGGCTCGGCCGCGCCCGTCAGCCGGCCATAGGCGGCGTTGGCATAGACCAGCCGGTTGCGATGATCGGTGATCACGACGGCTTCGGGGTACTGGTCGAGAAACGGGCGGGCGAAGTGGTTCTGGCGTCCCGTCGGGAACAGTTCCGCAAGTCCCGTCAGCGCGGCCAGCACGAAAAACACGCCGAGCACGGCAAACAGGCCGAGGATCGCCAGCAGGAGATCTTCCGGCAGATAGCCGCGATACTGATAGGCAAGCACGACGATCGTCGCCAGGATGAGAAGCACCAGGGCCAGCCGGGAGAAGATGCCGGCGCCGAAGCCGCGCCTGACGGTGGTCTCGCTGCCCGTGTCGTCCTTTTGCCCTGATGTCATTGAAACCTCGTCATCCGTCCGGCCCGCGCCGCGAAACATCGTTGGTGCCCGATGCAACAGGATCGGCCAGTTCTGCAAGCATATCTAGCGACAAATGCTTAAATTTCGGTATTGCCGCCCGGTTTCCGCCCCGAACAGGCCCGGTTGCGCCCATGCCTTGCTTCGTTCTGGTGATATTGCCAAAAAAGGCGCGATTTCAATCCGTAAGCCATGCTAGATTGACGCGCGCATGCGCAGGTAATGCGTAAACTGGTAAAGGCAGTGAAAGGCAGACAATGGGCGACCTCGGTTTCGGCAGCATGATTTTCGATATACCGCTGATAGCGATCGGCGTGATCATCGTGGTCATTGTCGCGATCTGGGTTCTGATGCATCTGCGCCCGCCATCGCCCTTCATAAGGGGCGGCAAGAACCGTAAGCCCAGGCTTTTCGTGGTCGACGCCGCAGCCGTCGACGCGCGCCGCCGGGTGGTGCTGATCCGGCGCGACAATGTCGAGCATCTGGTGATGATCGGCGGCCCGAACGATATTCTGCTGGAAACGCGCATACCGGCACCCATCGGCACGCGCCGGGCGCCTTCGGCCGAAGAGGCCGCCGCCAAGCCCGCAGCCGCGCCCACCGAGCCAAGGTGATTCGGCAACCAGCGCAAACAGCCATGAGAATCAAAAGGCCGCGTCCTGGAACGCGGCCTTTTGATGTGTCATGCTATTCGTCGCGGTAGACTTTTTCGCGTCGCTCGTGGCGCTCCTGCGCCTCGATCGACAGGGTTGCGATTGGTCGCGCATCGAGCCGCTTCAACCCGATCGGCTCACCCGTCTCCTCGCAATAACCATAGGTTCCGTCGTCGATACGGCGCAGCGCCGCGTCGATCTTCGAGATCAACTTGCGCTGACGATCGCGTGCCCGCAATTCGATGGAACGGTCGGTTTCGGAAGAGGCCCGGTCTGCGAGATCGGGATGGTTGGCGCTTTCGGCGGCCAGATGTTCGAGCGTTTCGCGTGCTTCCCGCAGAATATCGTTTTTCCAGGCGATCAGTTTTGCGCGAAAATAGGCCCGCTGGTTGGGATTCATGAACTCTTCGTTATCGGAGAGAACATAGCTACTAAGATCAATGTTCTTGTTCAAAGCCATTCTCCTGAACAACACCCCACGGGCGGTGTATATCCCAAACAAATACGAAAATTCAAGCCTCTGCTTCATATTTGGGCAGGTAAAAAACTGTTGAAAAAATAGGCCCTGCCTGAAGAACGGCCTCTCTGTCACAATGCCGTTCAAAATCGCGCCTGCGTTGCAGGTGCGATGAAGATCGCTCTCAAGGGCTGCATTTGAATGGATTTTCGGGGCTCCGAAAGCATCGAACAAAGCCGGCAAAAAAGCGTGAGGCCTTGTGAAAAAATCATGGTAAAGACATGGTCGATTTTTGAATGTCAGCGCAGCCACCGCGCGTTCGATACCGCTTCACGCCGCTTCGAGATTGAGAATGTCGACCATCAACCCGCACCCCGACCGGATCTATCTTCTGCGCCATGCCCAGGCGGTCTGGCCCGAGCCGACCATGCGCGATTACGACCGGCCGCTCTCAAAGCGCGGCGTCGATGACGCGGCCGAACTTGCCGAGCGGATGAAGCAGAGCGGCTACGTGCCGGGCCTGATCCTGTCATCTTCCGCGATGCGCTGCCGGCAGACGGCGGACGCCGCCTATCGCACGCTCGGCCGCGCGCCGGCCTGCCGGTTCCTCGATGATTTCTACCAGGCCGCGCCCGTCACCTATCTGGAGGCGCTGGCCGAAAATGCCGACGCCAAGACCGTGCTGATCTGCGGCCACAATCCCGGCATAGAGGAAACACTGCTGATGCTCGTCGGTCCCGAAGCCTTTAACAGGGCCTGCCCCTACGGCTTTCCCACCGCCGGCATGGCAGTGCTCGACCATGCGGGCGATGGCGCGGGCACCGAAACCCCGCAATGGAACATCACCGCCTTCCTCGCGCCGAACTAGGCCAGTGCGCAAGCACGCTCCCGTTCACAACGGCGCTTTGATCGGCGCGCCGGCCTCCCTATATTGCAGGTAGACCCGTGAAAGGAAGCCGATTTTGACGCCGATCCATACGTCGCTGGGCGACAATGCCAGACTTACGCTCGACAACATCACGGATCGCGCCTCCGACCTTGTTCAGCCGACGCTCAGGCTTGGCGTTACCGGCCTGTCGCGGGCCGGCAAAACGGTGTTCATCGCCTCGCTGGTCCACAATCTGCTGCATAATGGCCGCCTGCCCTTTTTCGAGGCGATGCGTTCGGGGCGCATCTCCGATATCAGGCTTGAAGAACAGCCCGACGACCAGGTCCCCCGCTTCGACTACGAAACCCACATCGACCGGCTGGTGGACGAACGCATCTGGCCCGATTCGACCCGCGCGGTCTCCGAACTCCGCCTGACGCTGCATTATCAGAGCGCGAGCCGCTGGAGCCGGATGTTCTCCCGTGGCAGCATCTCCATCGATATCGTTGATTATCCAGGCGAATGGCTGCTCGACCTGCCGCTGCTCGGCCAGGATTTCCGCACGTTCAGCCGCGAGACCGAGGCGCGGGCGTCAAGCCCCGCGCGGGCGGCGCTCGCGAAGGGTTGGATGGAGCTTGCCGGCTCCCTCGACTATGACGCGCCGGCCGACGAGAAGACGCTGAGGGCGCTGCATGAAAGCTTCTCGGCCTATCTGTCCGCCTGCCGGGCCGACGAGCACTCGCTTTCCACCCTGCCGCCCGGTCGCTTCCTGATGCCGGGCGATCTCGAGGGCTCGCCCGCCCTCACCTTCGCGCCGCTACCGGGGCTCGGCGAGGAAAAATTCAAGCGCGGGTCGCTCGCCGCCCAGATGGAGCGGCGCTTCGAGGCCTATAAATCCGTCGTGGTGAAACCGTTCTTCCGCAACCACTTCGCCCGACTCGATCGCCAGGTCGTGCTGGTCGACACGCTGCAGGCGCTGAGCCGCGGGCCGGAGGCGATCGCCGATCTGGAGCGCGCGCTTTCCGAGGTGCTGTCCTGCTTCCGTCCGGGGCGCAATTCCTGGCTCTCCTCGCTGGCGCGGCGGCGGATCGACCGGGTACTGATCGCCGCCACCAAGGCCGACCATCTGCATCATGAAAGCCATGACCGGCTGGAGAAGCTGACCCGCCGGCTCGTCAACGACGCGATCAAGACCATCGGCATTTCCGGCGCGGGGATCGATGTGATGGCGATCGCCTCCGTCCGGGCGACGCGGGAAGCCACGGTGGAATCCGGATCGCAGGTTCTGCCGGTCATCGTTGGCACCCCGATAAAAGGCGAGAAGATCGGCACGGAAACCTTTGATGGAATTCGAAAAACCGCGATCTTCCCCGGCGACCTGCCGGCCAATCCGGAGGCGTTTTTCCGCATGCTGAAGCGCGGCGGCGACGTGCCGGAAGGCCTTGCCGATATCAATGCCGTGCGGTTCCGCCCGCCCGAAATCGACATCGAGGCCAGTGAGGGCGGGGTTTCGATCCCGCATATCCGCCTCGACAGGGCATTGCAGTTTCTGATCGGAGACAGACTGGCATGAGCCCCGACCACACGCGCCGCCCGGCGGTATTCGATATCGAGGAAAAATCCGCGCGCAAGGAAGCCGAGCCGCGCCGCCCGCCCCGCCATTTCGATCCGCCGCCGGTGACGCCCGACGAGGAAGACCCGTTCCTGCGCGATGCGGAGACGATCGCGGCCGACGAGATGGAGCCGCCGGTCGCGACCATGAAGAAGCGCGGCTTCTCGTTTTCCAAGCTTGCCGGTATCGCCTTCGGCATCCTGCTGTCGCTGGCGATCGGTCTGTGGATCGACGATCTGGTGCGCTCACTCTTCGCCCGCGCGCCCTGGCTCGGCTGGCTGGCGCTCGGCGCTGTCGTGGTGGGCGTGGCGGCGGCGCTGGTGGTCGCCGCCCGCGAGATCATCGCGATCATGCGGCTTGGCGCGATCCAGCATATCAAGCTGAAGATGGCCGACGCCCATGCAAGCAGCGATGCCGCAAGCGCCCGCACCGCCGCCCGCGAGCTGTCGACGCTGCTTGCCGGCAAGGCCGAGACCGCGCGCGGTCGCCAGCGATTGTCGGAGCTTGACGAGGACGTGGTCGATGCCCCGCAGCTTGTGGAATTCTGCGAACGCGAGATGCTGGCGCCGCTGGACCTCAAGGCCCGCGCGCTGATCCTCAACGCCTCCAAGCGCGTCTCGGTGGTCACCGCCATCAGCCCGCGCGCCGCCGTCGATCTTCTCTATGTCTTCTACGAATCGATCCGGCTGATCCGTAACATGGCAGAACTTTATGGCGGTCGTCCGGGCTCGGTCGGCATGTTCCGGCTGATCCGCGACGTGCTCTCGCATCTGGCAGTCACCGGGTCGATCGCGGTCGGCGACAGTCTGATCCAGCAGGTGCTCGGCCATGGCCTGGCCTCCAAGCTTTCCGCCCGCTTCGGCGAGGGCATGATCAACGGACTGATGACCGCCCGCATCGGCATCGCCGCCATGGATCTCTGCCGCCCGATGCCGTTCCACGCGCTGAAACGCCCCGGCATGGGCGATTTCATTGGCGATCTCGCGCCCGGCGAAAAGCGCGACCTGTCCAACCCATAACCGACGTCACGCAAGCATAGATTGTGCGCAAACCAAAGCTTAACCATTCGCCGTCATGATTGGCTACCGAACCGATGTCTTGCGTAACCGGAACAATCGATGGCCCCCACTTTCCGCATCCTTCGCTCCGCCCTGCTGATCGCGGCCCTTGCGGCGGCGCTTCCGGCAAGCGCCCTTGCCGAAAGCGATGACGACGCATTCTTCCGCCAGGTCGCCGGCAAATGGACAGGCCCCGGCAAGATCGTCGAGGGCAAGCTGAAGGGCACCCATTTCAAATGCGAGCTGGACGGGCTTCCGGTATCGGGCGACGAGGGCGGCTTCAAGCTGGACGGCAAATGCCGCGCCGGCCTGTTCTCCCACCCGATCACCGCCGTGTTCATCCGCGACGGCGACAGCTATCGCGGCCAGTTTCTCGACGGCGAGGACGGCGACGGGCTGGCGGTGACCGGCGGCAGCATCGAGGACCAGAAAGCGGTGATTTCGCTGCGGCGCAAGGAGGTCGAGGGCGCGCTGGTGACCAGCATGCAGAGCGAGAACGATCTCAACATAACGCTTCTTATCAAGGGCGGCACGCGCTACGTCCCGGTCATCGGCCTGTCGCTCAAGCGCGAGGGCGACCCATTCACCGTCGGCGCGATCAAGTAGCGGCGGCTCCGGGAAACCGGAGCGCACTCACGCCTTCCACCATGTCCCGTCATCGCTGATCGCGACAATGCCTGCCATATCGGCTTCGGAAGCCCATTCAGACACCGCGCGACCACTAACGGCGAGGTCGGGCGCTATCTCGGCAAGCGGCATCAGAACGAAGCCGCGTTCCAGCATGCGCGGATGCGGGATGGTCACGGTTTCGGTGTCCAGGCTCTCCGTGCCATAGGTCAGGATATCGATATCGATCAACCTCGGGCCCCAGCGGACATCGCGCACCCGTTTCAACTTTTTCTCGATATCGAGGCAGCGCTGCATCAGCGCCTGCGGCGGAAGTGACGTCTCAATCAGCGCACAACAATTGATAAACGGCGGTTGCTCGACAAGACCCCAGGGCGGGGTGCTGTAAAGCTTCGAGACGACGACAATTCCGGTGCCCTCCCCATCATCCAGCAACTGCAAGGCGCGGGCCATGGCGGCCGCCGGATCGCCGAGATTGGCGCCGAGCCCGAGCGCGGCGCGGACGGGTTCAGCGGACATCGCGCACCAGCCTCGCCTCGACATGATCGAGAATGCCCGGGATCGGCACCGAGGGCTTGCGCACCGCCACTTCGACGCGCGTGATGGCCTGGTGGTAGGCCGCAACCGCCTCCGCGATCGCGGCGGCCAGCGCCTCGATCAACTGGAAGCGCCGTTCCGTCACGACCGCGCCCACCACCGGATAGAGCCCGCCATAATCGACGGCATTGGTGAAATCGTCGGCAAGAGCTGCCGCGTCATCAACATCGACGATGACGTCGACGAAGAAGCGCTGGCCCATCCGCTCCTCCTCCGGCAATACGCCGTGATAGGCATAGAAAGCGCAGTTCTTCATGGTGATCGTGTAGCGTCCGCTCATGACCGGTCTCCATACCGTCGGGAAATGATTGCATCGGCGGCGGCAAGCGCCGCCCTGTTGGCCGCGACATTGTGCACGCGGAATATCGCCCCGCCGGCAAGCCGCAGCAACGCCGTGGTGGCGGCGGTGGCGAAATCGCGCGCGAGATTGTCGTCGGCCCCGGCAAGGGCGGCGACAAAACGCTTGCGCGAGGTGCCGATCAGCAGCGGCAGGCGAAGTTCGTGCAGCCGCTCCAGATGCGCCATGATTTCGAGATTGTCGTCGCTGTCCTTGCCGAAACCGAAGCCCGGGTCGAGGACGAGCCGGTCATCGGCGATCCCAGCCGCGCGCGCCGCCTGAAGCGCTTGCTCAAGAAAAGCGAACTGATCGGCCACCGGGTCGGAAAGCGTGTCCGGCCTGCGGCTGGTATGCATCAGGCAATAGGCCGCCCCGCTTCGGGCCGTGACGGAGAGAATGTCGGGCTCCGCCGTGCCGCCGGAAATGTCGTTGACGATATGCGCGCCCGCCTCCACCGCAAGCCGGGCGGTCTCAGCGTGGTAGGTATCGATGGAGATCAGCGTCTCGGTTTTCGCCGCCAGCGCCTCGACTACAGGCAGCACGCGGTCCTGCTCCTCGGCCGGCGTCACATCGGCAGCGCCCGGCCGGGTCGACTGGCCGCCGATATCGAGGATCGCCGCCCCCTCCTCCACGGTCCCAAGGCCAAAGTCGACAGCAGCCTCGACGCTGTCGAACTGCCCGCCATCGGAAAAGGAATCGGGCGTCACATTGACGATCGCCATCAGCACGCCGCGCGGCCCGAGCGTGAGCGAGCGCCCGTGCGCGCATTCAAGCTGTCGCGGCTGAAACATGCTAGCGGACGCCTCGTTCATGATGTTCCTCTAGGGCAATTGGCAGTCAGGCGAAACCAGGCAAGGTTCCCGAACATGCGGCAAGACAGAAAGATGACGCGCGCGGCGTCACGGCAAAGAACGGGAAGCCGTCACGATCCGCATACATCCGGGCTTTCCGCGCGTCCAGCCGGAAAGCCGTCATTACCCCTGCTGCGCGCGTCTCAGCCCTGGCTGTCGGGGACGCGCACCGTCAGGCCGTCGAGTTCGGCGGACATGGTGATCTGACAGGAAAGCCGCGAATTGGCGCGTACATCGACCGCGAAATCGAGCATGTCTTCTTCCATCGGCTCGGGCTCGCCAACCTTTTCGGTCCAGGCCTCGTCGACATAGACGTGACAGGTGGCGCAGGCGCAGGCCCCTCCGCATTCCGCCTCGATACCGGGCACGCCGTTGCGGACCGCGTTTTCCATCACGGTCGAGCCGTCCTGTACCTCAAGGTCATATACCGTATCGTCATTGCCGATGAATTTCAGTTTGAGCATTTGCCGGGCCTTGGTCTTTTCGGGAGGGTCGTTCAGCGCTAATTGGGCCATCTGGGCGAGGCAGTCAATATTGCCATTGCCTATATGGCGTGGCGGACGCCGGGCTTGAAGGCCCCGCGTTTTGGTTTTGCGAAAGCCTCAGAAAAGGCGCATTATGGTTAATATTTGCTAAATATCGGAATTTGATCGGTTTTTGCCACCACAAAACCGGCTGTTGCGCGATCGATCGCGGGGAGCTTCGGGAGGGAGACTTTCACGATGTTGTGCGTGTCTGGCGAATGTGCGATGAAAAGCTGGGATAATCCTTTGAAATAGAAGACATTTGCCCGAGTTTACAGGCCTTTCCCATATGAAAAAGGTCCCGTTCGAAAAGGCATCTGGACGCTGTTTCAGAAAATGCGTACCGCGCCAGACAGGCCGCAAAGGCTGTGTGGTTCGGGATTGAAATAGAGTAGTCGGGCCGGCTTTCGCCTTGATGCGAGACCGCCCGTGTGTTGCGAGGCGTATTATGGCGAACCAAACTGGCGGCTCTTCGCTCGACGATCAGGCACTCCACGCACTGGAGGACGCGCTTGCACCCGATGTGGCGGGCGATGACACTTCCGGTGAAGCCGCCGCGGCACGGAAGAAGGCCCCGCGGCTCCGTGCGCCGTCGCAGCGCAAGCAGTCCGCTGCGCCCGCATCGTCGCGCGCCACCGCGGCCCGGCCGAAATCGCCCGAGTTCCGCCCCGCGAACGACCCCGGCATCGTCTCGACCCAGCGCGTGCTGCGCGCCTTCGAGCGTTCGTCGACCGTCAAGGCTCTGCGCAACTCCACCATCATGGCTGCCGGCTGGCTGGCGCTCGGCATTGGCGGCACGATGGTCGCCTTCGGTTCGGAAATCTTCCGCGCCCGCTCCTTCGCCGATATCCTCTCGATCGACGGCATCGGCCTTGCCGCCGCCCTCACCGTCGCGCCGATCTTCGTGTTCTACGCCTTCAACCTGATGCTCGCCCGCGCCCGCGACATGCAGGAAGCCGCCCGCTCGATGGCCGAGGTCGCGCTCAAGCTTTCCGACCCGGATGAAAACGCCGCCCAGCAGGTGCGCAATGTCAGCCAGGCGGTGCGGCGCGAAGTCTACGCCATGAACGAAGGCATCGAGCGCACCATCGCGCGCGCCTCGGAACTGGAGAACCTCGTCCACTCCGAAGTCAACGCGCTCGAGCGCAGCTATGCCGAAAACGAAATGCGGATCCGCAATCTGGTGCAGGAGCTGACGGCGGAGCGCGAGGCCGTGGTCAACCACGCCGCCCGCATCCGCACGTCGCTTCTGGGCACCAACGACCAGATGAAATCCGACATCGCCCAGGTGATGGAGGAATTGACCCAGACGGTCGGAACCGCCGGCGACGGCGTTGCCAAGATGCTCGAAACCCGCGCGGCGACACTCACGGAAAGCACAAGCCGCGCGGCGCAGTCCCTCGGCGACCTCTTGGAGGAACGCTCGACCACACTGCGCGAATCCTTCGATCGCAGCTATGGCCAGTTGAGCGAACTCTTCGACGACCGCTTCAACGACCTTTCCACCCGCTTCGACGAGCGCGGCCGCAAGCTGATCGGCGATTTCCACACCAGCGCGATCGCGCTGAACGAGGATACCGAGCGCCTGACGGCAACGCTCAGCGAGCGTGGCGCCAAGCTCGATGAAATCCTGTCGGAGCGCACCGCCAAGCTGCGCGACGTTGCCGAAAGCAGCGAAACCGCGATGAACGCGGCGCTGGAACGCGTGGTCGGCGGATTGACGGACACCATCACCGAGACCGAGGCCCGCTTTACCCAGAAGCTCAACGAGGCCAACGAGGAAGCGGCAAACCGGTTCGACGAACGCAGCCAGTATGTCGACCAGCGGCTGGAAGCCACGCTGACCCGGCTTGGCAGCAATATCGACAGCCGCCTGGAAAATTTCACCGGCGCGCTCGAAGCCAGCGGCAATGCTCTGGAGGATCGTCTCAATGGCGGTGTGGAACGCGTTTCGCGTTCGCTGGCCGAGGGCGAATCCACTATCGGCAGCATGCTGGAGAGTGCATCCGAGCGCCTTCAGGAGCGCATGAGCGACGAAACCCAGGCGCTTGCCGCCAGCCTGTCGGCCAATGTCGAGGCGCTCGACCAGACGCTCGAAAGCCGCAGCCGCGAGCTTGGCAGCAAGATCAGCGCTGAGCATGAGCGTCTCGGCCAGACCTTCGATGAAGCCGGCAACCGCCTGGAAGGCAATATCGCCCGCCTCAACCAGCAGCTCGCCGGCGGAGAAGCCAGCATCGCCGCCTCGCTCAGCGATGCCGCCGAACGGCTCGGCGACCGCATGAACGAGCAGGCGATCATGCTCACCACCACGCTTTCGATGAGCGAGGAAAGCCTTGCCCAGACGCTCGATTCCCATTCGGCGCGCGTCGAAGAAAGCATGCGCGCGGGCAGCGAACGCCTGAGCGGCACGCTTTCGGGCGTTTCGGAACGTCTCGACGCCCAGCTCGAACGCTTCAACACCCAGGTCGGCGACAGCGAGAGCGGTATCGCCGCGACGCTGGAAAACGCCTCGAGCCGGCTCAAGGAGCAGCTCGACGAACATCAGATGGACCTTGCCGCGACGCTTTCGGCTAGCGAGGCAACCTTCGGCCTCACCCTCGAAAACCAGGCGGAGAAGTTCAGCGATACCATCCGCCTCAGCCAGGAACAGCTTGATGGCACGCTCAACACCGCGGCCGAAAAGCTGGAGGAACGCCTCACCCGCTTCAACGCCCAGATCGGCGACAGCGAGAACGGCATCGCCGCATCGCTCAACGCCGCCTCCGAGCGGCTGAGCGACACGCTGAACGACCGCACGATCATGCTCACCACGGCGCTTTCGGCGAGCGAGGAATCCTTCGCCCAGACGCTGGACACCCATTCCGCGCGGCTTGAGGAGACGCTCGGCACGGGCCAGGGCCGGCTTGGCCAGGCGCTGGAACAGGCGACCGGCGAGATCGGCAGCCAGTTCGAACGCTTCAGCGACCGGATCAGCGCCGGCGAGACCGGCATTTCCGCCGCCATCGCAGGCGCTTCGGAACGGATCGACCAGCAGTTCGACCGCCTCACCCAGGGTCTGGGCGATGGCGAAAGCAGCATCGCGAAAACGCTCACCGAGGCCGCCAGCCGGCTCGACGAGCGCTTCAGCGAGCACGCCATCATGCTGGCGACCACGCTTTCGACCGGCGAGGAAACCTTCGGCCAGACGATCGAGTCGAATACCGCGCGTCTCGCGGCGGCGCTTGAGTCCGGCCAGAGCCAGCTCGCCGGCGCTTATGAGGGTGTGGCAAGCCGTCTGCAGGCGACCATCACCAACGAGGCCAACGCGCTTGACGGTCGCATCAGCGCGATCGACAGCCGGATTTCGGAAACCTTCGCAGCCCGCGAAGCCGGCATTCGCGATGCCTATCGCGAGGGCCAGACCCAGCTCGAAGACGCCCTGCGCAGCAATGCGGGCGAGATCCAGCGCGCCTTCGACCAGGCAAGCGCGCAGGTCAACGAAACGCTTACCGATCAGACCACCAATATTTCCGCATCGATCGCCGCCTCCACCAGCCTCCTGGAAATGACGCTGGAAGGCCGGCGCGAAGCCCTGCAGGACACCATCGACAAGGCCGGTACCGCGCTGGAAGGCCGCCTACGCGGCTCGGCAGGCGCAATCGCCGAAAAGGTCTCGACCGCCGCCGGGCTCATCACCCGCTCGGCCGAAACCATGACCGACCGGGTGGAAACCTCCTTCGGTGTGCTCAACGAGACGCTCACCCGCCATGGCGAAGCCGTGGAGAAAGGTGCGTTCCGCATCGAGGGGCTTGCCGAAGAGACCGGACGCCGTCTCGACGACGCGCTCACCAACCACGTCGGCGCGATCGAACGCTCCTCCGACGAGGCCCGGACCCGTTTCGAAAATACCTTCGCCGAACAGCGCTCGGCCTTCGAGCGCACCGCTAATGACGCGAGCAGCCAGCTCAACGCCTCCGCCGATGCGCTTCACGAGCGCATCTCCGGCGCGCTGGAAGCCAATGGCAAGCGCCTGGAACAGGCCGGCGAGACCGTTTCGGAACGGCTCCACGAGACGCTGCTGACGCACGAAAACACCTTCTCGCTGATCGGCGCGCAGTTCGACGAGCGGCTGAACAGCATGCTGGACGAAAAGGCGCGCGGCATCGAGACCGCCTCCTCCTCCGCCGCCGACCGCCTCGGCGAAGCCCTTGACGCCCGCCACAGCCGGATCAGCGAGACGCTGGAACAGGGGCATGGCCGGATATCCGAGAGCCTTGAACAGGCTGAGGGCCGTCTCTCGGATACGCTTGGACAGGGGCATGGAAGAATATCCGAGACCCTGGAGCAGGCCGAGGGCCGGCTGTCCGATTCCCTGGAACAGAGCCACGGTCGGATTTCCGAGACGCTCGGACAGGGCCACGGCCAGATCGAGGAACGCTTCGGCAGGCTGGAACAGGCGCTCGATCACGGCATCGGCAATCTCAACAGCACGATGGATCGCCGCGCCGGCGAGCTGGCGGGCCGCCTGCGCGACACCGTCGCCGAGGCCGCCGGCGACATGACCCGCAATGCCGAGGAAGCGCGTCAGAAGCTCGAAGCCAGCGGCAGCGCCTTCACCGAGCAGGTGACGAACTCCGTCGCTTCGGCGCGCGAGGGCATGGAGCTTTCCGCCAACGCCATCTTCGAGCGCGCCCGCGAACTGCAGCAGGCGCTTGCCGAGCAGAGCAACGCCGCCAGCGAAAGCGCATCGGAAAACAGCGCCCGCATCAGCGAGATTCTGTCGGCCACCAGCGCGCGGATCGACAACCAGATCGAGACGATCCGGACCACGATGAGCGATGCCGAAAACCTGCTTGCCCAGCGCAGCGAGCGGATGAATGCCGGCATCACCGAAGCCGCCGGCGCAATTTCGCAGTCGATGGGCGAAACCGAGCGGACCATGACCGAGCGCGCCGCCGAACTGCGCGACAATCTCGGATCGCAGATCGCATCGCTGCAGGAAATCCTCGGCGCCGCCGACCGGGCGCTCGCCGCCCGCGGCGAGGCTGTCGGCACCGTGCTCGACGAGCGCTCGCGCGACCTCAACTCGATGCTGGCTGGCCGCACCGCAGAGCTCAACGCCCTGATCGACGAAAAGGCCCAGCCCCTCATCGCCCGCTACGCCGAAACCGGCCGGATCGCGGCGGAGGAAATCCGTCAGGCCGCCGACGAGACCAGCCGTCAGCTTCGCGATGACAGCAATGCGCTCGCCGGCAATGTCGAGGCGCTGGTGCGCCATCTTGGCCAGAGCCATCAGCTTCTCGCCGGCGTCGTCAACGAGGCGGCCGACAGCCTGTCTTCCGTCGACCGGAACCTCAACATGACCGCAAACCGCATCACCGAAACCGCGGAACGCTCGGCAGCCTCGATGTCCGAGGCCGGCGCCATGCTCGGCAACAAGGTCGATGCGCTCGACGGCAGCGCGTCTGCCTCGCTTGCCGCGGTGCGCGAACTGGTCGAGAAGATCGAAAGCCATGCCGGCATTCTGGACCGCGCCTCGAACCTGATCGGTTCCGCCCAGTCCAACCTCGCCAATACGCTCACCGAGCGCCAGGAGGCTCTCGGCCTGCTGTCCAACGGGCTTGCTGAGCGTTCGCAGGAAATCGAGCGCGGCCTGAAGGCAGTCGCCGCCATGATCGCCTCGACCATGGACCAGACCGGCCGCGAGGCCGAGACGATGTCGCAGCGCGTGGGCGAAACCATGCGCGGCTCTGTCGAAGACGCCGCCAAGCGCTTCTCCGGCGCAACCCGGGAAATCGAGCAGGCCGCCGCCGCCATCCGCGCCGAGCTGGATGACACCCGTGCCGCCGTCAAGCGCGGCATCCACGACATGCCGGAGGAGGCCCGCGAAAGCGCGCAGGCCATGCGCAAGGCGGTCGAGGACCAGATCCGCGCGCTGCAGGATATCTCCACGCTGGTGTCCACCTCGCGCGGCCAGCTCTCGCAGCCGGCCGCGCGCCAGCAGCCATCCGCGCCTGCCGCCGCACCGCGCAGCAGCGAAAGCCTGCCGCCGTTTTCGGCATCGCCTGCCGGCAGCGCCTCCGGCGAACGCAGTCTCGGCAGCTTCGAAACCAAGGCCACGGCCGCTCCCGCGCAGCCCGCTCGCCAGGCGGTGACCCGCTCGGCGGCGTCCAGCGCTCCCGGCGGCGAAGGCTGGATCAGCGATCTGCTGCGCGCCGCCGCCCGCGAGGAGGCCGGCCAGGGCCGCAAACCCGCTGAACGCCGGCCGGCCGCCGAAACGCTGAATGCGCTGTCCGTCGATATCGCGAGCGCGATCGACCACGACACCGCCGCCGATCTTTGGCACCGGTACCAGCAGGGCGAACGCGACATCTTCTCCCGACGTCTTTACACGCTGAAGGGCCAGCGCACCTTCGACGAGATCAAGACGCGTTATGAAGGCGACCGCGAATTCCGCACCTCCGTCGACCGCTATATCGCCGATTTCGAGAAGCTTCTGTCGGACGTGATGCACAACAACCGCGACCGCGGCGTGGTCCAGTCCTACCTGACGTCGGACACCGGCAAGGTCTACACCATGCTCGCCCACGCCGCCGGAAGGCTGCGATAAGGCGAAAGACACGACACGAAAAAGGCGGCCCCGGAGCCGCCTTTTTTTTTGCTATAGATGAAGCTGCGGTTTCATAGTTTGAGAACCTCGCTGCTCCCCCACAGGGGTCATCAACTCTGTTGGATGATTTTCTCTCTGAACCTTGCATTGAGGGTCACGAC